>CAMTXZ010000014.1:0-35419 GCA_947085765.1 uncultured Chromatiaceae bacterium
GAGGCATTTATTACATCAATCAGACAGCTGTTTCATTGTCTGATGGGGGCGCATTCTACGGCGAGGTGGGCTGAGTGTCAATTAGTGTGCGATAATAATTGGCAATACTAATAATGAAGCAAGGATACGAAAGAATAAAACTTATGGTTAAACGCCCAAAATTGAACGATCCCCTGGCCGAACGTGAGGCTCAGAAATATGAGAATCCGATTCCTAGTCGTGAGCTGATCATGGAGCTGCTGGCGGAAAAAGGGGAGCCGCTACAGTTCCAGCCGCTGGCGGAGATGCTGGGGCTGGAGAGTGAACAGGACATTGAGGCCTTGACGCGCCGCCTGCGGGCGATGGAGCGTGATGGCCAGCTGGTGCGTAACCGTCGTGATGGTTATGGTCTGGTGAGCAAGATGCAGTTGATCACCGGCCGGGTGATTGGCCATGCCGATGGTTTTGGTTTCCTGGTGCCTGATGATGGCGGCGATGATCTGTTTCTCTCGTCCAAACAGATGCGCTCGCTGCTGCATGGTGATCGCGCCATTGTGCGGGTCTCTGGGATTGACCGTCGTGGTCGCCGGGAGGGCGCGGTGGTCGAGGTGCTGGAGCGTGCCAATAATGAGATCGTCGGTCGCTTCCATCTTGAGCACGGTATCGGCATCGTTATCCCCGATAACAAACGAGTCACCCAGGATATTCTCATTGCTGCCGAGTGGCGCGGCGGCGCCTCTGATGGCCAGATTGTGGTGGCACAGATTATCGAGCAACCCAGCAGCCGCTCACAGCCGATCGGCAAGGTTGTCGAAGTGCTTGGCGATCACATGGATCCCGGCATGGAGATTGATATCGCCATCCGCGCCCACTGTCTGCCGCGCGAGTGGCCGGTGGAGGTGAAGCAGGAGATTGTCGGTTTTGTGCCTGAGGTGGCTGAGAGCGATAAGGTTGACCGTGAAGATATCCGTGATCTGCCGCTGGTGACCATCGATGGTGAAGATGCGCGTGATTTTGATGATGCGGTCTACTGTGAACGGCATGGCGACGGCTGGAAACTGCTGGTTGCGATTGCCGATGTTTCTCATTACGTAAAGATTGGATCGGCCCTTGATCGCGAGGCGACCAACCGTGGTAACTCAGTCTACTTCCCTGGCCGTGTGATCCCGATGTTGCCGGAGGTTCTCTCCAACGGTCTCTGTTCGCTGAACCCGCAGGTGGATCGTCTCTGTATGGTTTGCGAGATATTTGTCTCCGATAGGGGCGATGTTACCGGCTATGACTTCTTTGAAGGGGTGATGCGTTCGCATGCACGTCTGACCTACACTGAAATGGCTGAGATGGTGGTGGAAAATAATGCAGAGTTACGCAGTCAGCATGAGCCGCTACTGCCGCACCTCGAAGAGCTGCATAAACTCTATCAAGTGTTCAAGGCCAAGCGTGACAAACGTGGTGCGATCGATTTTGAAACTACCGAGACACGTATTGTCTTTGGTCGTGATCGCAAGATTGAACGCATCGTGCCGGTTGAGCGTAATGATGCTCATAAACTGATTGAGGAGTTTATGATTGCGGCCAATGTTTGCGCCGCCGACTTCCTGCTTGACCATGAAATCGCCGCCCTCTACCGCGTACATAAGGGGCCTTCTGAAGACAAGCTCGCTAATCTGCGTCAGTTCCTTGCTGAGTTGGGCCTCTCCTTAGGCGGCGGTGATGAGCCTTTGCCAAAACACTACGCCAAGTTGTTGCGTGGGCTGGGAGATCGCCCTGACATTCATCTGATTCAGACGGTGATGTTGCGCAGCCTGAGCCAGGCGGTCTACACGCCCGAAAACAATGGCCACTTCGGTCTTGCCTTTGATGGTTATGCCCACTTCACCTCGCCGATTCGTCGTTATCCGGATCTGCTGGTGCACCGTGCGATCCGTCACTGCCTGCATTATCAGACCAAGAAAGGGTTTGCTTACGGTCCGGCCGAGATGGCGGTGCTGGGTGAGCATTGTTCGATGACTGAACGTCGTGCCGATGATGCGACCCGTGACGCCACCGATTGGCTCAAGTGTGAGTTTATGCTCGATCGTGTGGGTGAGGAGTTTGACGGCATCATCACCAGCGTCACCGGTTTTGGCCTGTTTGTGGAGCTGAGTGATATCTATGTTGAGGGGTTGGTTCACATCACCTCGCTGCCCTCTGACTACTATGAATTTGATGCGCAAAAACACCGCCTGGTGGGTGAGCGTAGTCGCACGGTCTATCGTCTTGCCGATAAGGTGCGAGTAAAGGTGGCGCGGGTTGATCTTGACCGTAAACGTATCGATTTTGATATGACGGGTGTTGATGGCGCTGCTCCTGGTGGCGCTACTGAAGAGGATGTCTCTGCCGCACCAAAAAAGAAGACGGCCAAAAAGGGCGGCGCTGACCAGCCTGCCTCCGTCAAGAAAAAGCGCCCCCGTAAAAAGAGAAGCAAAAAGAAGGTTGTTGCTGAATGATCGACCTGGTGTATGGCATTCATGCCGTGGCGGCGGTGCTGAAGCAACCCAAAGGTGTGGCTGAGGTTTATGTGGAGGGCGGTAACCGCCCCAACGCCAGGCTTGCCGACTTGATGAATGAAGCGGCCGGTGCTGAGGTGCGACTCAGCTATGTGCCGCGTGATGAGCTGGACCGTCTGGCAGAAGGTGGGCGCCATCAGGGGATTGTTGCTCGCCTGGTGCCGCACTCGCGGACCGAAGGGTTGGATTTAATGACCCTGATCGAGTCGCTCGACCACCCACCTTTCCTGCTGATCATTGATGGCGTTCAGGACCCCCACAACCTTGGCGCCTGCCTGCGTTCGGCCGATGCTGCCGGCGTTGACGCCGTGATAGTGCCGAAGGATAAGGCGGTGGGCCTCACTCCAGCGGTGCGCAAGGTTGCCTGTGGCGCCGCAGAGTCGGTCCCCTTTTATCAGGTCACCAATCTGGCCCGTACCATGCGTGATCTCCAGCAAGCCGGAGTTTGGCTGATAGGTGCGGCGGGAGAGGCCGAGTCAGATATCTATCAGGTTGATCTCAAAGGGGCGTTGGGGTTGGTGATGGGGGCGGAAGAGGGTGGCTTGCGTCGTTTGACACGTGAGCACTGCGATAACCTGATCAAGATTCCAATGCTCGGCACTGTTGAAAGCCTGAATGTCTCCGTTGCGGCCGGTGTCTGCCTGTTTGAGGCGCTGCGCCAGCGCCGGGCATAGCGGGTTTGATCTTCCAGCAGCAAAATCACCAATAAACTCAATTGCATCTGGCGGCCCAGTCCAGTAAAATTGCGCCCTTCATTCGTTCAGCCCTGCTGGATGAATGTTTCTCCTTGCCTTACCACATTGTGTGGGAGGCTCTAATAGCCGAGAGGAGTGCTGTTAATGAGACATTATGAAGTTATATTCCTGGTCCATCCTGACCAGAGCGAGCAGGTTCCAGCGATGATTGAACGTTACCGTTCAATTGTTGAAGTTGATGGTGGCAGTATTCACCGTCTGGAAGACTGGGGCCGTCGCCAGTTGGCCTATCCTATTGCCAAGGCTCATAAGGCGCATTACGTGCTGATGAACGTTGAGTGCAACCAGACCAACATCGATGAGCTGGGCAATGCCTTCCGTTTCAATGATGCCGTGGTTCGCAACATGATCATCCGTATGGACGAAGCTGTTACCGATCAATCTTTCTTGGCAAAGAGCCAGGATGAGCGTGAAGAGCGTCCAGCACGTGTCTTTGATGAGAGCAGCAACGATGATGACACGGTTGTAGCTGCTCCTGATGCAGCGGTAGAGGCTTAATAACGCTTTTGGAAAATCGTTTGGTGCTGACCGGTACTGTTTGTAAGGCGCCTGAAACACGATATTCACCTGCTGGAATCCCACTGACACGTTTTACGCTTGAGCACCATTCACTTCAAATAGAGGCTGGAATGGAGCGCGCAGCAAAGTGTCGAATAGTGGTGATGGCAGCGGGACGAGAGCTGAAAGATCAGATTGAGAGTGTTGAAGCAGGACAAGTTGTTACGGTGACTGGATTTATCTCCCGCGCTGACAATCGTCAAGGAGAGCCACGACTGGTTCTCCATGCACAACAGATCCAGCCTGAAATTTACCAAGCTGAAATGTAATTAGTGATAGGAATTTTTTAAGAGAGGTCAACATGGCTCGTTTTTTTCGTCGTCGTAAGTTTTGCCGTTTCACTGCCGAGAATGTTAAGCAGATCGATTATAAGGATCTGAACACTCTGAAGGCTTACGTTACTGAAACCGGTAAGATCGTCCCTAGCCGTATTACTGGCACCAAAGCCAAGTATCAGCGTCAGCTGTCTACCGCTATCAAGCGGGCACGCTACCTGTCACTGCTGCCATACAGCGATGCGCATAAGTAAGTGAAAAATCTCCGTCCCACTGTTGGGACGGAGTGTTTTTATGGACATTAGAATGGATTTCGCAAACGAGGGTAGGGGCTGATGAATGCGTTGGCCAGTTACATCATGCGAGGTCCGATACAGGCGCTGCTGGTAACCGCAGCCTTTGCGCTAACCTCCCTGATCCCTGTATTGGGGATTTTGAGTATTCTGAGTGGTGCAGCGGTGGCGTTGGTCACATTGCGTCACGGCGCAAAGCAGGGGATGCAGGTACTGGTGGGTGCCAGCCTGATCTCCAGCCTCTTTATGTATTTCACGATGGGAACCTTGGCACTGGGGCTGATTTTTGTCCTGTTTTTATGGTTGCCGTTGTGGCTGCTGGCACTGTTGTTACGGCGCACCGCCTCCTGGTCCATCACGCTTGATGCGGCAGTGGCAATGGGTGTGTTGGTGGTGGTGATTATCTACATTGCCACCGGTGATCCAGTGCAGTGGTGGACATTGATGCTGGGCCAGGTGTTTGATGTGATGGCGGCCCAAAACACCACCATGGAACTGGGGCTGATGCGTGAGCAGCTGCCAAAGATTGCCGAATGGATGACCGGCATGTTGGCAGGCGCCTTTGTATTGGGGCTGATTGCCAGCATTATGTTGGCGCGATGGTGGCAGTCGTTACTCTTTAACCCGGGTGGCTTTCGTCAAGAGGTCTACGGTTTACGCCAGAGCCGTATTGCTACCATGGTGGTCTTGGCGCTACTGCTGCTGAGCATTATGAAGTTTGGAGTGGTAAGCCGACTGGCGGCGGATCTCATGGTGATCGCCGTGGTGGTCTATAGTGTGGCCGGTTTGGCGTTGGTCCATGCGTTAGTGGCTGTGACGGGTAAACATCGTGGCTGGTTAGTGGCGTTGTATGTGGTGATGTTTATTGTGCCACCCCATGCGATGACTGCTTTGGCCGGGATCGGGTTTGCCGACAGCTGGATGGACTTCAGGACACGTTTTAAGATCAGCCCCCCCAAGGGCGCTGATGACAGGCGTGATGATGAGTAGTTTTTTAATTGGCTTAACGTAATTAAGCAGAGGTATGTGATGGATTTAATCTTGTTGGAAAAGGTAGCAAATCTGGGCAGTTTGGGTGACCAGGTTAAAGTGCGTCCAGGCTATGGCCGGAACTTCCTGATTCCTAACGGTAAGGCTGTTATGGCTACACCGGACAACAAGGCCAAATTTGAGGCCCGTCGTCAGGAATTGGAAAAGGCTGCTGCTGAAGCGGTAGCTGCTGCGCAGGTTCGCGCTGACAAACTCAACGGTTTGACTGTGCAGATCGCCTGCAAGGCCGGTGATGGTGGTCGTCTGTTTGGTTCAATTGGCACCACTGACATTGCTGATGCAGTGACCGCGGCGGCTGGCATTGAAGTGAGTAAAAATGAGGTGCGTATGCCAGATGGCGTGATTCGTCTGGTAGGCGAATTTCAATACGACCTGCAACTGCATGCTGATGTGGTTGCGACTGTTAAGGTCAGCGTTGTTTCTGAGTAGTTGTTCTACCCTGGTTGGGCCATGCGCCCGGCCAGGGGCTGTTTTTTCTCTCCATATTCCCCACTGTTGCTGTGATCCATTCACGGCATTAAGATAAATCCCATGTCTGATTCATTCGATACCAACACCATTCAGGACGAGATGCTGGAGAGCCTGAAGGTTCCGCCGCATTCCGTTGAGGCCGAGCAGTCCATGCTGGGCGGTTTGATGCTTGATAACAGCACCTGGGATCAGGTGGTGGATATTGTGGCGGAGGAGGATTTTTACCGGCATAACCATCGCCTGTTATTCCGTGCCATTAGTTCACTCTCGGAAAAGTCTGTGCCGTTCGATGTAGTGACACTCTCTGAATGGCTCGACAATAACAATGAACTAGTCAACGCTGGTGGTCTCTCCTATCTGGGCATGCTGGCCAACAATACCCCCAGCGCTGCCAACATCAAGGCCTATGCCAACATCATTCGTGAGCGTTCGGTACTGCGTAGTCTGATTCGTGTCGGTGGCGAGATCAGTAGCAGCGCCTTCAATCCCGACGGTCGTGACAGTCACGAGCTGCTCGATACTGCCGAACGTATGGTCTTTGAGATTGCCGAGCAGGGGGCCAAAGGGCAGGGTGGTTTTGCGGCCATTAAAGATGTCCTTACTCAAGTAGTGGATCGTATTGATCTGCTCTACCAGCAGGATAATCCGATCACCGGCGTGGCCACCGGTTTTAATGACTTTGATGGCATGACCTCGGGTCTGCAGGGCGGCGATCTGGTGATCGTAGCGGGTCGCCCTTCCATGGGTAAGACCACCTTCGCCATGAATATCGCCGAGTATGTGGCGGTGACCAGTGAGAAGCCGGTGGCGGTCTTCAGTATGGAAATGCCGGCTGAGTCGCTGGCGATGCGTATGTTGTCCTCGTTGGGGCGCATTGATCAGAACAAGGTCCGCAGCGGCAAACTCGAGGATGAGGATTGGCCACGTCTCGCGTCGGCAGTGGGGCTATTGGCTGAGCGGCCACTCTTTATCGATGATCAGGGTGGTCTGTCGCCCAATGAGTTGCGCGCCCGTTGCCGACGCCTGACACGTGAACATGGTCAGATCGGCTTGGTGGTGATCGATTACCTACAGCTGATGCAGGTGCCCGGTTCCAATGAGAACCGTACCGCTGAAATCTCTGAGATTTCGCGTTCACTCAAAGGGCTGGCCAAAGAGCTTAATGCGCCGGTGATTGCACTGTCGCAGCTCAACCGTAGTCTTGAGCAGCGCCCTAATAAACGCCCCATCATGTCGGATCTGCGTGAATCGGGGGCGATCGAACAGGACGCGGATGTCATCGTCTTTATCTATCGTGACGAGGTCTACAACCCGGAGAGCGAGGATAAGGGCACCGCTGAAATCATCATTGGTAAACAGCGTAATGGTCCTATCGGTTCGGTGCGACTGACCTTTGTTGGCAAGTACACACGTTTTGAAAATCACATCTCCAACGCTTATGGCGACGAGGGTTATGCATGACCTCTGTGGTCACTGTCGAGATTGACTGTTCGGCACTGCGACACAATCTCCAGCGGGTACATGAGGCGGCCCCCGACGCAAAGGTGATCGCCGTTATCAAGGCCAACGCCTATGGTCACGGCCTTATTCGTGTTGCCAAAGTATTGCAGCAAGCGGGGGTGCAGGCGTTTGCCGTGGCCCGACTTAACGAAGCGCTGCAACTGCGTGAGGCGGGCATTCAACAACCTATTATCTCTCTTGAAGGTTTCCTCAATAGTGCTGAGCTTAATGAGCTGGCGCGCCACGATGTGCAGGTGGTGGTCCACCATATTAGTCATGTGGAGTTGCTGGAACACCAGCCGTTGCCCATGCCGGTCAGTGTCTGGCTCAAGATCGATAGCGGTATGCATCGCCTTGGCGTGCCAGCGCAGCGGGCGACGGAGTTGTGGCAGCGTCTGACACAATGTGGCTCAGTAAAAGCGCTGCGCCTGATGACCCATCTCGCCTCTGCTGATGACCGCAACAGTGAGCAGACACAGCAGCAGCTGAAACTATTTTCTGAGATCACAAATGGCATGATGGCCGAGGTCAGCATCGCCAACTCCGCCGGCATTCTGGGCTGGACGCAGAGCCACGGTCAGTGGGTGCGTCCCGGTCTTATGCTCTACGGTGCGTCGCCTTTTATAAACGGGCGCGGCGAGCATGAGGGGTTGCGGCCGGTGATGACCTTCACCTCGCACCTGATTGCGGTAAACCAGTTTAAAAAAGGCGATGCCATCGGTTATGGCGCGAGTTGGCTCTGCCCTGAGGATATGGCTGTTGGTGTGGTCGCCTGTGGTTATGGTGATGGTTATCCACGTCACGCCAAACCCGGCACACCGGTATTGCTCAACGACCGGCGTCTGCCATTGGTAGGACGGGTATCCATGGATACACTTTGCGTAGATCTGCGCACCGCACCGCTGGAGAAGATCAGTGATGCGGTGACACTCTGGGGTAAAGGGTTGCCAGTGGAAGAGGTTGCTGAATGCGCCGCCACCATCCCCTATGAACTGCTCTGCGCAGTGGCCGGGCGGGTGGTGGTTGAGGTGATTAATTAATCTGGATTGAACCAGCGGCCATTGCTGCCGTTGTTATGTTCCCGTCTTTTTTCACACCATAGATTATTGCCACTTTCATATTTCTTTCACATTCGTGAAATAGTTGTGTAACAAATTTTACACACAATGCCTCTCCAGATCGCGCTAGAGAGCAGATCATTTCCTCTCTAAATGCGTGCTGTTTTTGACCATAAAGCAATCTGAAGTAGGGAGTATAGGCAATGAAGAAATTTGTACCGGTTGTGATGACATCTGTGTTGATTCTGCCGTTTGCAGGCACCGTTCAGGCTGACGGCCCGATTGATGGCTCAGTGTATGGCAAGATCTATATGAGTGCCCTTAAGAGCGAGACCAGCGGTGTGTCTGACACCTCCATGGATGCGAGCAACTCGCGTCTCGGCTTTAAGGGTAAGACTAAACTTGAAAACGATATGGCCATGGTTTATCAGCTGGAATATGGCGTTGAGCCGACTAATTCACTGGCCACCAGCACCTCGATTTTTAGTCAGCGTAACGCTTTTCTGGGGCTTGCCACCAACTACGGTACTTTGTTCGGCGGCACACATGACACCCCCTTGAAGATGGCTCAGGACAAAATCGACCAGTTTAATGATCTGCCAGTGGGCGATATAAAGAGTCTGGTGAATGGTGAGGTACGCGCTAACAATGTTATTGCTTATACCTCACCAAGCTTCAAAAATATCTCAATCATGGCACTCTCCACTCAAGCAGAGGGTAGTGGTGATAACGCCTCGTCGTTCTCAGTGACCTATGACGCAAACGGAATCTATCTCGCTGCGGCTAAGGACAACAAGGTTGCTTCGCTTGATACAACCCGTTTTGTTGCTGAATATAAGGCGGATGACTTTACTGTTGGCGCCCTGCACAGCAGCTCCAAGCCAAGTGCTGGCGGCAGCTCCAATAGCAGCAACCTTGTCAGTGCCTCTTACACAATCGATAAGTTCAAGTTAAAGGCGCAGTACGGCACCGGTGACGAGAAGGGTGCTGGCGGTAAGCTGGCCGGCTTGGGTTTTGATTACCTGCTGGGCAGCAAGTCACGGATCTATGTTTACACTGCCAAGTATAGCAATGACGATTCAACTAAAACCTTGAAGGCTGCTGCTGTGGGTCTTGAGCACAACTTCTAAAATACTCTGAAGAACGTTTAGTTCCAAAGAGGGCAGCGCAGGCAGATGGATCTGCCTGCGCTATTTTTTTGCGTTTAAAGTTTGCTGGGTCTGCACGTTTGGCGCGTTGCCGCAGCACCGTGATGATCAGCAATGGATGCACAGAGACCAGTGTGGATGTATAGTTAACAGCATCTGAACAGCTCCCATGGATGAGTAATTATGTATAAAAAATTGACACTGGCAACCCTGTTTGTTGTGCTGACCGCCTGCGCAGTCTCACCCACCGGGCGTAAGCAGTTTATCTTTATGCCAGAGGGGCAGATGGTGGTGATGGGAGTTCAATCGTTTAGTCAGATGCGGGACGAGACACCTTCGGTGAAAGATGCCGCCATCAATAATTATGTGCAGTGTGTGGCGGATGCCCTTACCCGTCTGCCAACGGTGCAAGAGAGCAGCAGCGACTGGGAGGTGGTGGTATTTGATGCACCTGCGGTCAATGCCTTTGCCCTGCCCGGTGGCAAGATTGGTGTTTACAAGGGGCTGTTGAGTGTGGCCGAAACCCCGAGTCAGCTGGCCGCCGTGCTGGGGCATGAGGTGGGTCACGTGCTGGCACGCCATGGTAACGAACGGGTGTCGCAGAATTTTGCCGTCAGTCAGGGGTTGTCTCTATTGGATAACTGGATGGCGGCCAGTAACAGTGGCAAGCGTCAGGTGGTGATGTCAGCCCTTGGATTAGGCACCCAGGTCGGCGTATTGCTGCCCTTTAGCCGTTTGCAAGAGAGCGAGTCGGATAAGATTGGTCTGGAGCTGATGGCGCAGGCGGGTTTTGATCCGCGCGAAAGTGTAAAGCTGTGGCAGAACATGGGCAAAAACAGTGGCCAGCAGCCCCCTGAGTTTATGTCGACCCATCCGGCCAACAATACCCGGATAGATGGCCTTAACAAGGCCATGCCATCGGCGTTAGCGCTCTACCAAAAAACGGCCAAACGCCCATCCTGTAAGGTGCCAAAGCTGTAATGCCGGGTTACCCACAGAAGCTGTGGATAACTATGTGCATGAATTGGGGGAAGCAGCGCTAAATCCTTGTTGTTACAGCACTGTTGTCACAATGCTGTCATCTTGATCAATTGGTGTCATCGCAATTAAATCAATGAGTTACGTCTATTGGTGTAAGTCATTGAATCTCTCCTGGCGTAATTGGAAAAGTAAGGTTTTTTGCTGTGTATAAACATGCATGTCAAGTCTTGACACGCACTATTTTGACACTTTTGTGACAGAGATTCTGAGTCGTCATGCCTTTTATCAAAGAAGTTACCATTCACTGCAGAGCGGTTGATTTCCACCGGCCATTGGCGGTCTAATATCCTGACTAAATTAATCTGGTATTTGCATGAATAACTCCCCCCCCACACCACTGTTTACCCTCGAAGAGCTGCAATTTGATAACGGCTATCGGCAACTGCCCGCAGAGTTCTACCACGCGGTGGCCCCCCAGCCCCTGCATGACAGCCATCTGATCAGCTTTAATGCCGCTGCCGCTGAGCTGATTGATCTTGATCCACAGCAGGCCCAGCGTCCCGACTTTATAGGCCACTTCAATGGAACACATACCCTGGCAGGGGCAGAACCCTTGGCCATGTGTTACTCCGGCCACCAGTTTGGCGTCAATGTGCCGCGCCTGGGGGATGGCCGGGCAATCCTGTTGGGACAAGTGCGTAACTCACAGGGTGAATTGTGGGATCTACAGGTGAAGGGCAGCGGCCCGACCCGCTACTCGCGCAATGCCGATGGCCGGGCCGTGCTGCGTTCCAGCATCCGTGAATACCTCTGTAGTGAGGCGATGCACAGCCTGGGCATTCCCACCACACGTGCCATGTGCCTCATCGGCAGCAACGAAGCGGTCTATCGTGAACAGCCCGAACCGGGGGCGATGGTGGTACGCATGGCGCAGAGCCATGTCCGCTTTGGCAGTTTTGAATATTTTTACTACACCGGCCAGCATGACCACCTCAAGCAGCTGGCCGATTACGTCATCGACGAATTTTTCCCCGACATCAGCGAACGCACGGACCGCTACCTGGGATTGCTGGAGGAGGTGATGGCGCGCACCGCACGGCTCATCGCCCAGTGGCAGCGGGTCGGTTTTGCCCATGGCGTGATGAACAGCGACAACATGTCGATCCTCGGGCTAACACTCGACTACGGCCCGTTTGGCTTTCTGGATACCTATCAAGCCGGTTTTATCTGCAACCACACCGATCACCAAGGCCGGTATGCCTTCGACCAACAACCGTACATCGGACTCTTCAACCTCAGCTGCCTGGCGCAAGCACTGCTGCCACTGTTGGCACACGAGCCACAGGCCGGGGTAGAGATCGCCAAGGCGCAGCTCAGTCGCTACTGGGATATCTATCGTCAGGAAGAGTTGCAGATGGTCCGCGCCAAGCTCGGTTTGGTGACGGCAGACGACAATGATATTGAATTGTGGAAAACGCTGTTGGCGTTGCTGGAAGGGCAGGTCGACTACACCATCTTCTTCCGTGGCCTGTGTGATTTTGAACCGGGTAAAACAGATACCCATAAACTGCGCGACATGTTCCCCGATCGTGAAGCGTTTGATGCATGGGCGGAGCGCTACGGGCAGCGTTTGGTTCGGGAACAGAGCGATGACGCCACGCGCAGTCTCCAAATGCGACAGGTTAATCCCAAATACATTCTGCGTAACCATCTGGCCGAAACAGCCATCCGCAAGGCCGAGGACGAGGCAGACTATAGTGAGTTAGAGCGGCTGCTGACACTGCTGCGCCACCCCTATGACGAACAGCCAGAGCATGAACGGTACGCCGATCTACCCCCCGAATGGGCGCAGTCGATTAGTGTCAGTTGTTCTTCCTAGTCCTCACTTGGGTGTGATGATGCAGATTTGATCTTGCGTGTTGTGACAATCTTCGATTTACCGAATCCGCAACACATAACGGAGCTTTTCCGGTTTACCTCAAAGACAAATGAAAGTAGCAGCAGCTGTTCATGCGCGATCCTCTATTGTGAGTGAAGTCATGGCGGTTGTCGCCGATCCAACGCTACGATCATAATGAACGTGACATAGTCGCAAGACCTGATCTTGGAGATGACGCAAAGGTGCTGGCTAATAATCCAAAAACTTCATGAATTATCTGTATATTTATAGGGTTGCAGGTTATTCTTCCTTGAATATTTTAAGTTTCGCTACGTCATTGAAGATCGAAAATAACATGCAAAAAATAAAAAAATCTGAGGAATTAAGAAAGCTAACGATAATAAATAGGCCGAATTGCGTCGATTTGTTTGCTGGTGCCGGAGGATTTTCCCTGGCGGCAAAAAATGCAGGCATAAATGTTGTTGCTGCTGTCGAGTGGAATCCTAAGGCCTGTGAGACCTATCGCCATAATCTTATAAGCGGTAACGATCAAACACTCTATGAAGAAGATATCCTCAAGTTTAAGCCTCATACTCTCTTCAAAAAGCATTTCTCTGATGGGGTAGATTGCGACATTTTGCTTGGCGGACCTCCTTGTCAGGGATTTTCCGTACATCGTATAAAAGACGCAGGTGTTGGTGACCCCAGAAACGAGCTGTTGCTCCGTTATTTTGAATTTGTAAAGAAACTTAGGCCCAAGGTTTTTCTAATGGAAAATGTCCCCGGCTTGTTGTGGAAGCGCCATCAGGATTTTCTCGGTGAGTTTTATGAACAAGGTCGCATGGCCAAGTACCGAGTGTATGGTCCGGAGGTCATTGATGCGCAGAACTACGGCTTACCACAACGACGGAAACGTGTGTTTATTCTTGGTGTTCGGAACGATGTGGGGCTTGAAATCAATTGGCCGCCCAAGCCGACTCATGGGGATGAGAAGGCCAGGGAAAGAAATCCAAGTCTTAAGCCATTGGTTACTGCAACGACTGTATTTAATAAAAAAGTGCTCAAGTCAGATGAGAATAACCTTCATATGAATCACGGCCCAGATATTATTGCGGTATTTCAAAAAACGCCGATCAATGGTGGTAGTAGACGTGAATCCGGTCGTATATTGCCGTGTCATGAGCATCATAATGGTCACAAGGATGTATATGGTCGAATCGATCCAGCTAAGCCCGGCCCAACAATGACAACAGCATGTATCAACCCATCGAAAGGCCGCTTTGTTCATCCAACAGAGCATCATGGTATTACGTTGCGTCATGCTGCGCGCTTTCAGACTTTTCCGGATGACTTTGTATTTAAAGGTGGGCTGATAGCTGGCGGAGAACAGATTGGGAATGCAGTACCGGTAAAGCTTGGTGAAGTCCTGCTCACAACAATAGCCGATAGTTTAAAAAAATGGAGTTTGGAGAATGGCTGAATCCGTTTCCTTCCGTACACGGGCAAGGACTATTGACCATTTGGGAAGAGAGCAAATTGCGGATTGCCCAACTGCAATATCTGAGCTCTGGAAGAATGCATACGACGCTTATGCTGAAGCAGTTGCGTTACACATCTACGATAGTGAAGTACCAATAGCCGCCATAGTTGATGATGGTCATGGAATGAGTCGTGATGAGTTCATAGACAAATGGTTGGTTGTCGGTACTGAATCAAAGGCTGTAGCTAGTGAAGTGCCGGAGGGGGACAGGCATGGACTCCCGTATCGCCAAAAACAGGGGCAGAAGGGAATCGGGCGGCTTTCAGTTGCCGCTTTGGGTCCACTTTTGCTGATCGTATCGAAAAGACGAAATCACCCTTTTACTGCAGCCCTGATTGATTGGCGCCTATTCGAAAATCCATTTCTATATCTTCAAGACATAAAGATTCCTGTTGTTGAATTCAACGAAAAGGAACAATTATTCAGTGAACTTCCCGCTCTCTTCGATGGGCTTATGACCAACGTATGGGGGGAAGCAGGTGAAACAGTAGATAAGGCACGGAATGAGCGTATTTCTGCTGCCTGGAAAGATTTCGACGAGTTGGAGAAAGAAGAGAAAAAACCGTCAACACGTGCCGCGATCGAAGCAGTTGTGGTTGATACGGCATTCGAATCAAAACATATTGAACAATGGCCACTTTGGAAGGGTGACAAGGAATATGGAACGGCCTTGTTGATTGGAGATTTAAACTTCGATCTTGAGGCGCAACTAGATAGTCGTGCGAACCCTGCTGAAAAAAGTGCGGTCAAGCAAGCAAAAGATCGACTTTTCCAAACACTATCTAGTTTTACCGACACGTTTTCCGATACTGAAGAGCTTAGAGAAGGATACGGCCCTGGCCCCTTCAAGTACTCTGTGACCGCGTGGGAAGGATCGTTAAGGCGGCCCATTGTTACCAGCGAGAGGGAGTTTGATCTCGCATCACTGGAGCAGCTTGAGCATGTTCTGGAAGGCGAGGTTGACGAGCAGGGTGTATTTGTCGGGCGAGTGAAGGCATTCGGCACTTGGCTTGAAGGCGAGGTAAAAATAAAACCCGAAGGTGAGGTGAGCCATCACGCTAAGTCCGTGGTTGGGCCTTTTCATATTCGCCTAGGTACCTTTGAACATAATGTAGGATCATCCAGCCACGGGGTTGCAGTTCATAGTGATTTGAAGGCGAAGGCTGAGCTTTATAGTGGGGTGATGGTGTATCGCAATGGTCTTCGTGTTATGCCTTACGGGCGAGAGGATAATGATTTCTTCGAGATAGAGAAGCGACGAAGTATGCATGCCGGACGTGAGTTTTGGTCCAATAGGCGTACTTTCGGTCGTGTTGCAATTACACGGCAAGGAAATCCAAATCTTAAGGATAAGGCTGGCCGAGAAGGTATTATTGATAACAAAGCCACTAAGGTTTTTAGAGATCTTGTGGAAAATTTATTAATGACAACGGCACGTAACTACTTCGGTACTGCTTCCGAGATGCGAAATAAACTGCTGCCTGAAATCAAGGAAAATAGAGCGCAGGAAATAGCCGAAGCTGCACTTAAAAAACAACGTGCAAGTAAGCGAAAGCGCTTTTCAGGAAATCTGAAAGGCTTTGCCCCTCAGTTGAAAACGCTACTGTCCGAGACTGAGTTACTTGCCGAACAAATCGGCAGCATAAGCCAGCTGGAAGAATCGGACGTTGTACAGTACCGGAATGCTGTTGGAGAAATAAAAGGACAGCTTAAAAAATTCTCATTGGGAGAGGCGCCACAGACTTTAGGGTCTCTTGAGGATGCCTATATTACTTACCGATTGAATCAGAAACGTGTCGCTGAGTTATTGGCTGGTATGGATCAATCTTTGGCGGAAGCGATTGAAGCGATTAACCCTCGCTCCCCGAAAGATATTGCCTACTCTGAGCTGAGCTCTCATGCGGCATTTCTGCAGAAGCGACTGCGTGGATGGCTCAAGGATGCAACTCACCTCCTTGAAAGTGAATCACGGCGTGTCACATCGCTCTACGAGGATCGCAGCAAGGCATATCACTCTGCGATGATGCCTTTGTTGGACGATGTTGAGAATGAACGGGTGAGTCTAGGAAAAACGCTGACAATATTTGCAGAACAACGTGAGAAGGCGGATTACGATAATGCCGAAACTTTTGAACCCTATATCAGCGCGTTGCAAAGTTTAAGTGAAAGTATAGATCTAGATACTCTCGCTAGCTATGGTATGGCTGCTGTTGATGAAGTTCGAGAGGAACTGGTTCGACTTCACTCCTTGGCACAGTTGGGGATCACTGTTGAAATCATCGGCCACGAGATTGAGGGGCTTGAAGTTAGTATTTCGGAAGGATTGAATGAGCTCCCGGCCAATGTAAAGGAAACGGCTGCCTTCAATAATGTTCGTGTAGCACATGATGCCTTGTCGGATCGTTTGCGCTTTCTCTCGCCGTTAAAGCTATCAGGTTCCAAGCTGAAGAGTAAACTGACCGGTCAGCACATTATCGATTACGTGAATCGTTTTATGAGTAAGGCGCTTGACCAGATGCAGATTAAACTGGAAACCTCAGAGCGGTTTCTTAAATTTTCTGTTTACGAGCAGCCTTCACGGATTTTTCCGGTTTTTATTAATCTGATCAATAACGCCGCCTATTGGGTCAATCAGACGAGTAAAAGTGATCATCGAATATTGTTGGACATAGTCGATGATCGTGTCGTCATCGCCGACGATGGCCCAGGTGTAGACGAAGATGATCTAGGCCATCTATTCAGTCTTTTTTTCACTAAAAAGGTACGGGGCGGGCGAGGTGTTGGGCTTTATTTATGCCGCGCCAATCTGGCTGCAGGGGGGCACGATATTAGGTATGCCACCGACGATAAGTACAGACTGTTACCTGGCGCGAATTTTGTAGTCGAATTCAAGGGTGCCCAATATGACTGATGCGAGCGCAGTAGCCATCGATGAGTACAGCACCTTAATCAAAGAGGCATTCATTGATCCGATTCGTGCAGTTATAGTGGTCGACGATGAATATCCAACCCTTGATAGATTGATTAATAAAGAGATAATTAAGAATAAAGTTGGTACGCATAAGGTCGAGAAGGGTTGGAAAAAGGAAAACTTTCAGAGAGCGAAAGATATCATTGATTTCTGCCGTAACGAAGATCGGCGCTGGATGCTTGAAATACATGATGGCCAACCAACAACGGTGTCTACTGAGGGCGGTGCGGCACATTACCTTAATCAGACGGACTTGATGGTTTTAGATTTTCATCTAAATGAAGCCGACCAGACTGACGGGAGCCAGGCGATCGAGATACTTCGTCAACTGGCGGGCAATGATCACTTCAACTTAGTCGTGGTTCATACCAAGGGTTACGGCGCGACCGGAGGAGACATCGAGCGTGTTGTAAGGGAGATTGCAGTAGGGTTAAGTAAGTTTGATGAAAAATACGAGTTAAAGGGGCGTGCATTGGACGCGGCCCAAGACACTATAGGTGAATGGGAGGCAAGTGAGCCTACTATTCTTTCACAGCTACGAGATTTGTTGGATAACGGGGCTTACTTGAAGGCTCGTTCTATTCAAGGTTGTAATGTTGATATTTTTAGGGCGCTTCCGGAGTTTGATGGTTTTTTTGGACTTGTTGATCAGGTACCTGAAGGGATGAATAACAAGAAAAAATTGCTACTCAAATGGTGCCTCCATGATCTTCAGGAGCGGTTTAAGGTTTCGCTGTCACATGAGGATCTGGGCAAGGTTGAATGTAATTGGTTAGATGATGGTGTGAATTGGATAAGGACAGATCGACTGTTTGTCACGGTCATTAGTAAAGATCATGCTCCTGAAACATTGCCTGACAAGTTATTGAATGCCTTGATTCAATGGTCACCTGCGCCACATCGATTATTGATGTCGAAAATGCGGGCGGAGCTGGATGAGCGGGGTGTGCTTGCGGAAGGATATGTACTGAGTGATCGCTATCTTCAAGCGGGCTGGCTTGAGGAATATTTGACTAAAGATTCTGCTGAACGTGCATGGAAAATTCGGAACACCGTCAGTAATCATTGGGAAGGCTTAGGCGGTGCACTTCAGGATAAAGTGTTGGATTTCGCTGACCGATTGGGAAATTACCTCGAAGTTATTGGGCGTGTGGAGGCAATTAGAAAGTACCTTCCATTCAAACCTGACGAAGCTCCTCACAATGAAGAAATCGCATCGACCCTGAATAAGTACGTATGCAGTAAAGCGGTTGAAGGTATGTACTTGTCTACTGGCCATGTGTTGGAACTGAATTCAGTTTCAGGCCCCGCATACTGGTTGTGTTTATCTCCAGCCTGTGATCTCGTGCCGGGTCAAAGAACGACAGGCTGGCCAGGCCGGCTAGGCACTTTTACCCCTTTTAGAGCGGTTGAACTCTTCAATGATAATCGGCAGTCCGCGTTGATGAATGCAGTTTCCGGTAATCATCTGTTCTTGGATATTGCAGGTTCTATTGTGCCTTTTCAGTTTACGCCTCCTGTTATTAAGGGGAGGGGAAATGAATATCGAGAAACTAGCCCGAAGTGG
The DNA here is from genome assembly GCA_947085765.1 of uncultured Chromatiaceae bacterium. Taxonomy (GTDB): domain Bacteria; phylum Pseudomonadota; class Gammaproteobacteria; order Tenderiales; family Tenderiaceae; genus JAKFXL01. The sequence continues at coordinate 18,575 of CAMTXZ010000014.1, forward strand.
GAGGAAATGTTTGTCTCTAATCAAGGGCGATTTCGTGGTGATGATCATGAAATCAGTTTGGCCCGGATTTCATTCGAGGATGGTTCACTAATCACAAGTACTACAACAGCCAAGGTGGTTGCGCAGTTGCGTTATGAATACGCGCTTAACCTACTGCAACGTCTTGGTGCAAATTTGTCCAGGGTCGGCTTGGACTTTACACCGTTTAGTTGCCCTGCTGAAACCGATGGCTGATAAGCTCTCACTTCAACAGCGTTCTGGGGTGATTACCCGCGAATATAATAATGCCTTTACCTCGTTTCCTAACGGAGTCGCGCATACTTACTTGAACATTGTGTGGAATCCTAATTAAGAATGTTTGCTATCAGAATGCCTCGCAGCATGATGAAAATCGGTAAATGGCTGGAATTGTTCGCTCTGATACATACGAGACCTTAACTAGTTCGATATTATTTGTAGCCTACATCGGATAGGAAATCTCTGATTAACTCCGTTCATGGTTCGACAAGCTCACCACGAACGGAGAGGGAAATCAGAGGGTTATAGTAACAACTCCGTTCCGATCTACTCATCCCGCTCGGCTAAGATCTGCTTCAACTCTGGCACACAAGATCCACAGTTGGTGCCGGCCTTGAGTGCCTTACCAATCGCTTCGGCGCTGGTGAGGTTTTGTGCCTTGATGGCGGCGGTGATGGTATTGATGCCGACAGAGAAACAGGCGCAGACGATGTGGCCGACATCGGCCTGGCCGACGGGTGGTTTGCCGAGCAGTATGCCTTTGCGTTCGTCATCGGCCAGTGACTCTTTGGCAAAGAGTCCGGCGAGCCAGCTGCGTGATGGCAGCTCATGACTGGGGGCGATGAAGATACAACTCTCAACACGATTGCTGACCATGCGTACACCGCGATAGTGATGGCGACGGGCGTCGTGGTATTCGACCCAGTTGACATCGTCATCGCTGGCGCAAAGCATGCTGCGCGCCCAGCTGGGCCAGTTCTCTGTCGCTTGATCTCCGGCAATCTCGTAACGATAGAAGCCATCACCGGTAGCGCGTACCCAGTAACTGGCGCCTTTGATATCGAGCTTGCGCCGTGACAGCAAAAAGCCGTGCCAGGTAGCCGGATAGGGCAGCACCCGCACCGGTGTCTGTTTCGATTCGGGTTGGCCTGATACCGGATCAACCACGGGGTTGACCAGCGTATCAACACGCGCCTGACTGGCGAACTGATCGTTCCAGTGCATCGGAATAAAAACACTGCCGCGCTGCTGACCATCGTCATAACGGACACGCACAATCACCTCGCCCCAGCGGCTGAAGACCTTGGCCAGCGCGCCATCTTTTACCCTTGACTCCTTGCCGTCGAGCGGATGAATCTCGACATAGGGTTCGGCGGTGTGTTCACTCAGGCGTGGCGCTTTGCCGGTACGGGTCATGGTGTGCCAGTGGTCACGCACACGACCGGTATTGAGCGTGAAGGGGAAATCTTCGCTGGTGCCGTTCTGCGGTGGGCGCGGTTCAATGGCGATGAATTGCGCCTTGCCTGAGGGGGTAAAAAACTTGCCGGTGGTAAACATGCGGGCGCTGCCCCGGCCCTCTTTTACCGGCCACTGAATCGGTTCAAGAAGATCATATTGCGCATCGTTGATGTTACTCAGCTCACCAATGTCAAAGTCGCGGCGGCCACCATTTTCATGGCCGGAGAGGCCGGCGTGTTCGCGGAAGATATCTGCCACACTTTCAAAACCAAAACCTTCACCAAAGCCCATGCGTTTGGCCACTTCGGCAAAGGCCCACCAGTCGGGTTTGGCTTCACCCGGTGCCGCGAGAAAGGCACGTTGACGCGAAATACGCCGTTCGCTGTTGGTAACGCTGCCATCTTTCTCGCCCCAGCCCAGCGCTGGCAACAGCACGTGGGCGAGGGCGGTGGTATCGGTATTGCGCATCACATCAGAGACGACTACTAGCGGGCACTTTTGTAACGCGCTGCGTACACGGTCGGCATCGGGCAGACTCACCACCGGATTGGTGGCGATGATCCAGACCGCCTTGATGCGCCCGTCGTCGATGGCGTTAAACATATCAACCGCCTTCAGCCCCTGATGGTCGGCGATCACTGGCGACTGCCAGAAACTCTGCACCAGTTCGCGATGGTCGGCGTTATCGATATCCATGTGTGCGGCAAGCATGTTGGCCATGCCGCCGACCTCGCGCCCACCCATGGCGTTGGGCTGGCCGGTGAATGAAAATGGCCCCATGCCAGCACGGCCGATACGGCCGGTGAGTAGGTGACAGTTGATAATGGCGTTGACCTTGTCGGTGCCGCTGCTCGATTGGTTGATGCCCTGTGAGTAGACGGTGACAACCCGTTCGGTGCGGGCGAAGAGGCGATAGAACTCCGCCACATCGGCCAGCGGTAGTCCACACTGTTGCGCGACGCTTTCAATGTTAGGAGCACTGGCCTGTGCGCTAGCCAATGCCGCCTGATGACCCTGGGTGTAGTTGTTGACGTAGAGGTCGTTGAGTTCGCCATCTTTATCAAGATGGGTCAGCAGACCATTGAAGAGCAGTGCATCGCTGCCGGGTTTGAGTGGCAGGTGCAGATCGGCGATGTCGCAGGTGGCGGTCTTGCGTGGATCAATAACAACGACCTGAAGATCACGATTCTCTTTTTTGGCCTTGACGATGCGCTGATACAAAACCGGATGGCACCAGGCGGCGTTGGAACCGACCAGCACGATGAGCTTGGCGCGCTCTAAGTCTTCATAACTGCACGGCACGGTGTCGGAACCAAAGGCGCGTTTGTGGCCTGCCACCGACGACGACATGCAGAGGCGTGAGTTGGTATCGATGTTGGCGCTGCCGATGTACCCCTTCATCAACTTGTTGGCGACGTAGTAATCCTCAGTGAGCAGCTGGCCGGAGACGTACAGCGCCACGGCATCGGCGCCGTGTTCCTTGATGATGTTGCTGAAGCCGCTGGCAACGGTGTCGAGTGCATCACTCCAGCTGCTGACAGCGCCGTCGATTATCGGCGTTAGCAGTCGTTCATCAAGGCCGAGTGTCTCGCCCAGCGCTGCCCCTTTGGAGCAGAGGCGACCAAAGTTGGCGGGATGGCTAGCATCCCCCTTGATCGCAACACCACTATCCGTGACTGTGGCAAGCACACCACAGCCAACGCCGCAGTAAGGACAGGTGGTTGCTGTTGTATTAGTCATTATGAATTCCGCTATTTGACATCCATTTCCACTGCTGCCGCATTTTTCCGGCGGGGGCCGGAGTGATCCTGAAAACCATCAGTTGATGGCTGCGTAGGTGCGAATTTATTCGCACGTCCAATGAGTTATGTGCGAATAAATTCGCACCTACAGAAACAGCATAAGCCATCTGAGGTTTCTAGGATGATGGGTTGTGTTTACAGTGCCAAAAAGACCACGCCTTCCTCAACCTTCACTTCAAATCGTGCCGCGCAGCCTTCGTCAGGGGCAACGGCCTCGCCTGTCTCCAGTTCGATCTTCCAGTTGTGTAGCGGGCAGGTAACACGTTTGCCATGCACGATCCCCTGTGACAAGGGTCCGCCCTTGTGTGGGCATTTGTCGAGCAGGGCAAATATCTCATCGTCGGCGGTGCGAAAGATGCCGATGTTGCCGCTGGCGACCTCCACCACACGGGCGCCAAGTTTGGGAATGTCGGTGACTTTGCCTACTTCAATCCAGTTGCTCATTTTTCTCAATGCCTCAATCAAAATCATTTATAAAACTCACCCAATCTTTTTGATGGGGATGTAGTTCTGGCTGTTTTCAGAGATCTCCTTGGCCCATGGGTCAAAGCGGAACACCTCTTGTGATTCAAGGAAGCGTTTATACAGCTCTTTGCGGCCCGCTTCATCTTCCACAACACGCTGCTTGACGTAACTCAGGCCAACACTCTCGATCCAGGGCGCGGTGCGGTCGAGGTAGTGGGCCTCTTCACGATAGACCTGCATGAAGGCGCCACAGTACTCCATCGCCTCCTCTTCTGTCTTGACGCGGGCCAATAGGTCGGTGGCACGCACGTGAATGCCACCATTGCCACCAACGTGTAGTTCGTAACCGGAATCGACACAGACGATACCAAAATCTTTGATCGTTGCCTCGGCACAGTTGCGTGGACAACCCGAGACGGCAATCTTGAATTTGTGGGGTGTCTGGGTACCCCAGGTCATCTTCTCGATTTTAACACCTAGACCGGTGGAGTCCTGAGTACCAAAGCGGCACCACTCGGAGCCGACGCAGGTTTTAACCGTGCGCAGTGATTTGCCGTAGGCGTGGCCGGAGACCATGCCGGCCGCGTTAAGATCGCCCCAGATGGCAGGCAGATCCTCTTTTTTAATACCAAACAGATCGATGCGCTGACCGCCGGTCACCTTCACCATTTTGGCATCGTACTTATCAGCGGCATCGGCAAGGGCGCGTAGTTCGGTGGAGTTAGTGACACCGCCCCACATACGCGGCACGACGGAGTAGGTGCCATCTTTCTGAATGTTGGCGTGGGCACGTTCGTTGATGAAACGTGATTGTGGATCATCCTTGGCCTCATGTGGCCAGGCTGCCAGCACGTAGAAGTTGAGTGCCGGGCGGCAGGATGCGCAGCCGTCGGCGTTACGCCACTCCATAAATTCACGCACGGCAGTAATGGAGGTGAGTTTGTGTTTGGTGATGGCGTGGCGAACCTCGTCATGGGTATGGTCGGTACAACCACACAGCGGTTTTTTCTTGGGGGTGGCGGAGTAGTCACCCACGGTGGAGGCGAGGATCTGTTCCACCAGGCCGGTACAGGAGCCGCACGAGGCGGAGGCCTTGGTATGGGCGCGCACCTCTTCGAGTGTGAACAGACCTTTGGTGGTGATGGCGTTGACGATGTCGCCCTTGCAGACACCGTTACAACCACACACCTCCATCTCATTGCTCATGGCGGAGGCGGCAGTCTGGCCACCATGACCCGCCTCGCCCATCTGGGCCTGACCAAATATCAGCGAATCACGGAAGTCGGCAACGTCGGTACCGTCACGCAGCAGCTGGAAGTACCAGGAGCCGTCGACGGTGTCGCCATACATCACCGCGCCCTTGATCTTGTTGTCCTTGAGCACGATCTTTTTGTAGACGCCGCGTGAGGCATCCTTCATCACAATCTCTTCGGTCGACTCATCGCCGACAAAGTCACCGGCAGAGAAGAGGTCAATGCCCGTGACCTTGAGTTTGGTGGAGGTGACAGACCCCTGATAGGTGCCGATGCCATGTTTGGCCAGATGGTTGGCGCAGACCTTGGCCTGTTCAAACAGCGGCGCTACGAGGCCGTAGGTATCACCACGATGCTGCACACACTCACCAACGGAGTAGATCTTGGGGTCGTAGGTCTGCATGGTGTCGTTAACAACGATGCCACGCTCGCAGTGCAGACCGATCTTTTTGGCCAGTTCGATGTTGGGGCGGATACCAGCGGCCATCACCACGATGTCGGCAGAGATCTCCAGGCCACCCTTAAAGCGCACCGCCCTGACATGATCCTCGCCCAGAATCGCCTCGGTCTGGGTCGCCATCAGGAACTGTAAGCCGCGCTCTTCCAGCGCCTTTTGCAACATCTTGCCGGAGACACCATCCATCTGCCGCTCCATGAGTGTATCGCACAGATGAACAACGGTGACGTCCATGCCCTGAATCTGCAAGCCGTTGGCGGCCTCGAGTCCGAGCAGACCACCACCAATCACCACAGCATGTTTTTTCGACTTGGCGGTACCCAGCATGGTGTCGACATCTTTGATGTCGCGGAAACCGATCACGCCGGTCAGATTGTGGCCAGGGATGGGAATGATGAATGGGTTGGAGCCGGTGGCCAACAGCAGGCGGTCGTATTGTTCTTCCGTGCCATCAGCCGCAATGACTGTGCGCTTACGACGATCTATATTGACCACCGGTTTACCGGCGTGCAGTTTAATATTGTTCTCTTGGTACCACTCAACCGTATTGAGCATGATGTCGTTGATGGTCTTTTCGCCCGCCAATACCGGCGATAACAAGATGCGGTTATAGTTGCCGTAGGGCTCGGCGCCAAACACGGTGATGTCATACATGTCCGGTGCAATCTTTAACAGCTCTTCGAGCGTACGCATGCCTGCCATGCCATTACCGACTAATACCAGTTTCTCTTTCATACCAAGCTCCCAAGCTAAAACGACTCTAATTGATTAGGCTTGAGCAATGTCTATGCCAATAACAAAAATTAATGTAACTCATTGACCTGATTGGGGTGAGCGGATAAAACCCGGGTACGTGCCAGGCGCTTGAATACCGAAATAGCACATAATTGAAGCGTATCTGCACCAGATAAGTGCAGCGCTAAAAGTGGTTGCATTATTTCAAGGCGATAACAGACACAACCGCTCCTGGTTAAGATTAATGACATTTATGGAGAGAATTAAATGAGAGAGATAATCAAACAAGGCAGTCTTGAAAGCGAATTTTATACAGCAGAGCGCTGTTACATCATCGAGCTTTCAAACTCGGCTGAAGATGCGCAGCTCTCAATCGCACGCGCCCGGGTGGCGCCGGGTGTCACCACCTGCTGGCATCTACTTAAACAGAGTGTGGAGCGTTACTGCATTATCAGTGGTACCGGAGTGGTGGAGGTTGGCGAGCTGCCGCCACAGCAGGTTGGTGCGGGAGACGTGGTGATTATTCCGGCCATGTGTCGTCAGCGCATCACCAACATCGGTCAGGATGATCTGATCTTTCTGGCCATCTGCACCCCCCGGTTTATGGTGGATGATTACCAGGATCTTGAGGTGGCGGTTGTGTAGTGGTTAGTTGGCATGTGCCACAATAGCTGTTGCCCTTTGTTGATTGCGCCAAAATATTTCGTTGATCATTTTTATCACGCCCCACGCTTGACCAGCAGCCCTGTGCGCCGCACCAAAATAGCTCTGTTATATCGATTTATTTGTCGGCGCCGCTGCTTTTTACCAGTAAAAATCACGTGTTAACAAGCTGGCACAGTTACTGCTAAACCCAAGCTATTCATAAGCAATTGGGTAATCGAGGTAACTATCATGTCCAGCAGCAAACTTAATATCTTTGCGTTAGGTCAAGCCAACATCCGCATCCTGCACTACACTTGGTTTGCGTTTTTTATGACCTTTGTGGTGTGGCTCGGCCTGGGACCGATGATGCCTTTTATAAAAGAGGCGTTGCAGCTCACCGATCAGCAGGCCAAAGTATTGCTGATTCTCAACGTGGCGATGACCATTCCGGCGCGCATCGTAGTGGGCATGCTGGTCGATAAGTTTGGACCACGCATCATGTACACCGGGGTGCTGGTACTGGGCGGTGTGATCAGCATTGCCTTTGCCTGGTCGCAGAGTTACGAACAGCTAGCGCTGCTGCGTTTCCTCTCCGGATTTATCGGTGCCGGATTTGTGGTCGGTATTCGCATGATTGGTGAGTGGTTCCCGGCCAAACAGACTGGCCTGGCGCAGGGGATCTATGGCGGTTGGGGTAACTTTGGTTCCTCGGCAGCAGCGGTAACACTGCCGGTGATCGCTGCCAACATCGGTGGCGCCAGCGGCTGGCGCATCGCGCTGACCACTGCCAGTCTGCTGGCCATTGCCTACGGCATCTTCTATTACACTCGCGTTAGCAATACACCTAAAGGTTCTACCTATTTCAAACCCAAAAAGATGGGGGCGATGGAGATCACCAGCGGCACTGACCTGGCCATTTATATGCTGATGAACATCCCGCTGTTTCTGGCGTTGGCGCTGCTGACCTGGAAGCTGGCACCGACACAGCTGGGGCTGATCAGCGCGGGCGCTGCCATAGTGATCTACCTAGTCCTGGCCGCACTCTATCTGTTGCAGGTGTGGAAGATCTGGCACGTCAACGGCCATGTTCTGAAAAAACCTGTTCCAGAGATGCAGCGTTACAAGTTCAAGCAGGTAGCGATTCTTGACTGGGCCTATTTTGTCACTTTTGGTACTGAGTTGGCGGTGGTGTCGATGCTGGCGATGTTCTATGTCAGTTGGTTTGATCTACCCAAGGTGACTGCGGCACTGCTGGCGGGCATCTACCCCTTCCTTAATCTGATAGCACGCCCTGGTGGCGGTTGGGTGAGTGATCAGATCGGTCGTCGTCGCACACTGATTATCGTCTTTGCCGGTATCACAGCCAGCTTTTTGATGCTGGGCATGATCAGTAAAGAGTGGCCGGTGTGGATGGTGGTGGGAATGACCATTGTGGGCGGCATCTTCTCGAAGATGGGTTCCGGCGCTGTCTACGCCATGGTGCCGCTGGTACAACGACGTATGACCGGCCAGATCGCTGGCATGGTGGGTGCCTTTGGTAATGTCGGCGCTGTGGTCTTCCTCACCGTAAACTCACTGGTCGATTACAATCAGTTCTTTCTGGTGATCGGCATCGCCGCCGCCGTTGTCTTTGCGCTGATCATGTTTTATCTCGAAGAGCCCAAGGGCCAGATGGTAGAGACACTCGCCGATGGCACCGTGCAGATGATTGATGTGAAGTAGATAGTCGTAATATTTGTAGGGTGCGCTGCGCGCACGTGTGTGGCCTATTGTCGGACGTATTTTTAGGAAATACGTGCGCACAGCGCACCCTACACCAATAGGCCAAGAGAAGATGTCATCAATCCTCACCATCAACGCTGCGCAATACAGCGAAAAAGGGATCAAACCTTTTAACGAAGATGCCTGTGGCATCCGTATGCCCGAAGGTCCGTTGTTGACGACCAAAGGGATTGCGGTGGCGATTGCCGATGGTGTGAGCAGTTCTGAGGCGGGGCGTGAGGCGGCTGAGGCGTGTATCAAAGGTTTTCTCAGTGACTACTACAGCACCCCGGAATCGTGGACGGTTAAAACCTCCGGCCAGAAGGTGCTGGGCGCGCTTAATCGTTGGCTCTATGGTCAGGGACAGAGCCGGCTCGGTTCGGCACAGGGCATGCTTACCACCTTCAGTGCCATCGTCATCAAATCCACCACCGCTCATCTGCTGCATGTTGGGGATAGCCGCATCTGGCGGCTGCGTGATGGTGAACTGGAGTGCCTCACCCGTGATCATCAAACCTGGGGCGGCAGCGAGAAGCGTTTTCTCAACCGCGCCATGGGCGCCGACATCTCGGTGGAGGTGGACTACCGCAGTCTGCCGGTGGAGGTGGGTGATCTCTATCTGCTCACCACCGATGGTGTGCATGAATACGTCAACGACAAAACATTGCGCGAGCTGTGTCAGCACCACGCCACACAACCGGAGCGTGGCTGTCGCGCCATCGTCACCCGTGCCCTGGAGAACGGCAGCCACGACAACGTCACCTGTCAGCTCTTTGTAGTCACTGCACTGCCTAACCAGGATGAGGCGGAGTTCTACCAGCACCTTACCGAACTGCCCTTTCCACCACCACTCGAGAGTGGCCAGATCATTGACGGTTACAAGATCCTGCGTGAGTTACAAGCCAGCAACCGTAGCCAGCTCTATCTGGCGCTGGATACGGAGAGTGATGAGAAGGTGGTGCTGAAGACACCCTCGGTTAATTACGAGGATGATGCGCACTACATCGATGGATTTTTGCACGAGGAGTGGGCAGGCAAACGTATCAACAGCCCACACGTGCTTAAGGTGATCGAACCGCAACGCAGGCGCCGTTTTCTCTACTACGTCAGTGAATATATTCAAGGCCAGACGTTAGAGCAGTGGATGCACGACAACCCACAGCCCGACATCAACAGTGTGCGGCCACTGATCGAACAGATTGTTGCCGGGGTGCGCGCCTTTCATCGTCAGGAGATGATTCATCAGGATCTTAAACCCGGCAACATCATGATCGATGGCCACGGCGTGGTGAAGATCATCGACTTTGGCTCCACCAAGATCGCCGGTATCCAGGAGATCAATGCCCCCATCACCCGTGGCGAACTGCTCGGCACCCAAGACTACGCCGCGCCTGAATATTTTCAGGGTTACCCAGGTACCGTACACAGCGATCTCTATTCGATAGGTGTGATTGCCTACGAGATGCTCACCGGCAAACTTCCTTACGGTGGCCCGCTCAGCGCCCGTTCGCTGTTGCGGGTGAGTTATACACCTGCACCACACCTCAACCCCGACATCCCTGTCTGGATCGATGGCGCGCTGGAAAAGGCGGTACAGATTAACCCCACACAACGTTATGAAGTGATGTCTGAGTTCATCACCGATCTCGCCACTCCCAACCCCGACCTTATAAAAACCAGCCAGCCGCTGCTGCAACGTAACCCCATCGCCTTTTGGCGTGGCCTGACCATTATTTTGCTGCTGATCAATCTGGTACTGTTGTATCTGCTCAGCCACAGATAGGTGTGCAATGCCATGAACAGAAGCAATATCAAAAAACTCACTGACATCCCCAACATCGGCAAAGCGATGAGTCGCGACCTGGTGCTGATCGACATTCACCACCCCAGCGACCTGGTCGGCAGAGATCCCTATCAGCTGTACGCCCAACTCTGCCAGATCACCCAACAACGCCACGACCATTGCGTGATTGATACCTTTATAGCCGCCGTGCGTTATATGGAGGGGGCGCCAGCAGAGAAGTGGTGGGCCTATACCGCCGAGAGAAAAGCGACACTACGTTTGCGTGAGCAGGGCATGCACACTACAGAAAAGTAGGGTGCGCCGTGAGCACGCCATTCATCAGCACCTCTTCAGGAACTCATGCACAGATTTTTTCGGTGTGGTTGCCAGTTTCTGCATGAGTGAGAAGGGTATCTCCCGAATACCGTAGCGCCCGCCAATATCGGCCAGCATCGCCAGCCATAGCTTTGATGTCATCTCGGAATCGTATAGCGCCCGGTGAAACGCACCGTCAGAGGGGATGTTGGTATATTTGATCAGCGTACCCAGCTTGTGATTTGGCGCATCCGGATAGATCCGACGCGCCGCCAGCATGGAACAGGCAAAGCCGCCTGAATATCTGCTTGAGGCACTTTTTAGTTCAGCGTCGAGAAACCGTTTATCAAAAGAGGCGTTGTGGGCAACCAGGTTGTGGCCAGCAATAAAATCGGCAAACCGGCGCATCACCTCTCTACACGGTGGTGCGTCGCGCAGCATCAGATTGGTGATGCCGGTGTACTCCTCAATAAAGCGGTCAACACGGCGGCCGGGATTCATCAGCTCCTGGAACCGCGCCGTGATCACGCCGTTCTCAATCAGCACCGCCCCAATTTCAATAGCGCGATCACCCACCCCAGGCGAAAGCCCCGTCGTCTCGAAATCCAGTATGACCACAGTGTCAGCCATCGACATGGCGGTATGTCCTTCAATATTGTTGCAATGAGATTGGTGATTGTCAGTAAAGGAGAGTGACGTAGGTATACGTCTCACTCCTGCAGGTTGTATGAATTGTCGCACAATACAAATGTTTTATAAAAAAGATACATCTACCTGCAAACCTTATGAGTGGGTCATGAATGAAGCTATGAGTTCTGCCCAGGGAACTTTATTCTTGTGTGGTTATCGTAGATTGATTGATACTATTGCAGAAATTATTGTGGAAGGAAAAAAGCATGATTCATCGACGTAACAACAGATACAGCCTCTCGCGGCATTACCAGTCAGGTGCGTTGAAGCACAATCTGATTGGTGCATTATTGGTCATTATTGGTTTTGCAGCCATGATGTGGGCCGCATTTCCACCCTCTTATAACACCGATTTATCACTTATTGGCCAGGGCAAACCGGCGATTGTGCTGATTTTTGATAAAGAGAACGTGGCCAGCATGGATTTGATGGAGGAGTTTAATCAGATACGTGATGACTATGAGGGAAAAATCGAGTTTCTTGTGGCTGATATCAACACCACAGTGGGGGAGCAGTTTGCGTCGATGCATCGCATGGGGTCAGCCAGCGCAGTCTATTTTATGGGCGGCGGCGAGAAGGTGATCGCCTTTTATGGCCCTCAGGACAGGGCTGTATTACGTGACTCAATAAAACAGTCGTTTGGCCTGTAGTAGCGGGCGGTTATTGTCCGTATCAGAGCAATTTAAAAACCCATAACTAGGTACGCCATATACACGGCGTACCTTAGATGGAGATAGCCCGAAGTATCAGCATTGCAAGCGCGATACCCAGCAAGAGACAAAAAATAACAAGAACTTTGGTGCGGACTCTAAGCACATCAATCGCTTTAACAACCTGGGCATTCTGCTCGGCAAGTAGCTGAATCAGCTCTGCCGATGATTTTTGTTCACTGCTCAGCTCGATGATTTTCTCCTGCATTTCAAGCAGACGACGGTTAAGGCTCACCAGTTTTTCGCTGTCGGAGAGTGGCTCTTCTGGTGTTGATGAGGTTGCAGGCGCGGCAGGTGGATTGTCTTTTGTTTTGGCGATCAGGCTCCTGGCCCCTTTAACAATATGTGGCGCCGCCTCGAGCACAGTGCTCCAGGGGATTAGTTTCAATGCGGTAAGCCAAATAGCCATCATCCGATCTCCATTGTTATTACATCATTACCCAGGCAATTTCCGTGTGTGTACAGCGCATCCTACAGAATAGAGCCTAACCTATCAGCGCTCCAAATACGCCAGCAGTTGTGTTCTCAACCCCTTCGGCAAGCTCTTGATGGTGAGTGTGTCGCTCTCCATATCGTACTCAACACGGCTGTGCAGATGGTAGGTAGAGAAGGTGATCGATAGATCCTTGTCGCGCCCGGCGAATTTCACAAAACGGCGCAGGCTGCTGCGGTCCACCATCAACTCATCCTGCTCGCCGGGGTGGTGGGTGCGCAGCTCCCGCACAAAACCTTCGCGGTCGATATTGGATAACTCACGTGAGAGCTGCTCAATGTTCACCGGCTCATCCTTCTCATCCTGCGCCATGCAGTAGCCCACCACCTGCTCGCGGTATTCGCGGGCCTTATCGTCCGGCAGCTGTTTGGCAAAGGATTCAACACCATCGAGAAAACTCTTGGTCGCCGCTTTTTTATTGATGCCGTGGCTAAAGCCCGTCAGTTTCTCCAGTGCCTCGCAGAGCGCCGGTTTGCCTCTGGGAGAGGAGAGTGTCAGGTAGGCGTAATTTTTATGCACCAGCCACTCCATGATATCGACCTTGATACACGCCAGAGATGGGCCAGTATCAATTGTGTAGCTCGGCATTACATCAAGCTGATCACTGATTGCAAGGGATTCACTCTGATGCACGATAAAAAGATAGAAGACGTGATGATGGTCTTCGCTCTGCTCGACAAAAAAAAGGAAGTGGGCGTTGATCTCCATCGCCACTTCATCAGCTGACTGCTGCATCTGCTTCATAATCGCGATGGTGGTCTGGGTAAAGTCCTGCCCATCTGCCAGAAAGGTGCGTAACGCCGCGGCCAGAATTGAATTCTCAGACTCATCTTCCATGTTAAAACTACCATGCTCACGATTCAATCTGCCCAGAAAACAGTTCTTCAGCTGATCCAGCAGCCGCTCTTTTGGCTCGTCGATGGCAAGCGGCTCCTGGCGCAAAGAGAGCAGCGCTGCAGAGTCGCTATCGCGACGCAGGTAGTGGGCAGTAATGTGGGTGATAGGCATAACAGTGGGGGAGTCCGCAGATGGAGTAACGGCAGGATTTTACATGATTGACCCGTGACAAGCACAATATTGCGCTGGATTTTTTGATTCTACGTATGCATGTTTATGTTTTTCTTTTAAAGACAAGATGAATCCAGTTTGCATGGGGTTTGGAGAGAAATCGTTCAAAATATTGGGTATAAAAAGCCATTTTAGTAAAAACTTTCTGTAGCAGGGATCTTTCAGGTGGATGAGTCAGCTTGGTTCCGCAATGAATGCAGCCCTCCTCCTGACTATATGTGCCATAGGGATTTCCAGCCAAATCCATAAAAAATGTCGATACAAAATTTGTATGCGAATTATTTTCTCCAACAAATGACGTTTCTGTGACTTCAAAATCTGGAAATAAAGATTGTAATTTCTTCTTATTGAAACTGTTTACATGTCCCCAGGGCGGGTTCTTTTTTCCACAGGAGTAACATGTTGTACGGTCTACACGGATATCTTGTTTATACGGAACGCCAATCAGCAGATGCTCTTTTGAAACACGACCTAACTCAGAACATGCCTTTTGAAGCAGATGGGACGGTATATGTTCAATTACCTCAGCACAAAATACAAAATCAAATGAGCTGTCGCTAAAATCCAAGTTAGTAATGTCACCCTGCACACAGTTAATATTTTCATGAACAATGGAGGGCTTAGTTAAATCAAGTGCAGTGACATTTTCATAAAATTCTGTCAACAGAATCGAAAAATGACCGTCTCTGGCACCAATATCAAGAACCTTTTTTCCTTTATTTGAAACAAGGCCGATAAGGCGCACTAAGTCCTCGGTCCTTTTTTTCTCGGGTTCTGTTGCTCTATATTCTTTTAAATCCATTAGAACTGCTTTCCATGTTGATGGTGTAGGTTATTATTTTCTAATGGTCTGAAAATATCTTTTTGTAATGGAGATAGCCCTGCAGGGTGTACTTCATACACCATTAATTGTTAATTACGCATCTGTTTAGTTCGTGGTATGCGTTTCGAGAACACTATTTTCAACAGTCCGCGTGCGCACTGCGCACCCTACACAGCTGCCATTTTTATCGTTCCCACGCTCCCGCGTGGGAATGCATACAGTAGGTACGCATGATACCAGGTATGGATTCCCACGGAGGACCGTGGGAACCAGAAACGTAACGGTAAAAGGTGGAAACAGGCACGTTTTACATACGTCCGATACGCTACGCTAATTGGACCTACGGGCTGCAGGCTGTCCGAGTTGATGCGATTGTTGGGGAATTTACAGGAAACCATCGAGGCAACTATGAAGGACATTGAATCTGACTTTAAACTCGTTGAACATTTCTTTGTTCGTGGAGTAAAGCATTGCGTTGTATGCCTGGATATACTCTTCTGGTTCAAGACCAAGGACAGTGTTCTTGCCGCAATAGTCATCCCATGCCTTTTGCAGTTTCTTTTGGTGGCGTTTGGGCAAGATGTGGCGAATGGAGTCAACGGCGGTCATATGCTTCTCGAAGTCTCTGGCAAAAGTGTCCAAGGCAAAAGAATTATTGGCGATAGCAGAGACGCAGTCGGAGAATGAGGACTTGTAGGTGTGAACAGCGTTTCGAATAACCAAGTATCTCTGCAAAGCGAAAGCACCAAGTATGCTAATAAGAGCAACCAGGACAGCAGTCAGCACACTTCGGTATTCAATTAGTATTTCGACCATTGGTGGTTAGGATTCATTGGGTGGATTTCATTGTTGCCGGTTTTGTCTTTTGCCCAAGTTTGTAATAGACAGAAATATTAATATGGTGCCAGACAGAGCTCCCCAGAACCAAATTCAATTCCTTCTGCCGTGCCTTTCTTCAGCATAGTGATGTCTGATACTAACCTGTTATTGCTGAGAGGGTCGCTACCAAGCGGGAATTTTTCTCATTCCCACGCTCCCGCGTGGGAATGCATACGGTCGGTACGCATGATATCAGGTATGGGTTCCCACGGAGGACCGTGGGAATCAGAACAGCCCTTCGATCAACTCAGCGCAAACGAATTTGTTCGAGGTACCTTTCACTACTCGGCTTGGGCGTAGATGGGCAACGTGGTTCTCTCTACCACCCGGCGCAGTACAAAACTTGAATGCACGCCGGTGACGCCGGTGATGCGGGTGATGCGATTGAGCAGTAGCTCCTGGTAGGCGTCCATGTCTTTGACGATGACTTTGAGTTGGTAGTCGGCGGACTGGCCGGTGATCAGCAGGCACTCCATTACTTCGGGGATTTTGCTGATCTGCTCTTCAAAGTTGCTGAAGCGTTCTGGTGTGTGTTGGTCCATGGAGATGTGGATCAGGGCCATCAGTGTTAGGCCAAGCGCTTTGGCGTTGACGAGGGCGCGGTAGCCGGTGATTAGACCGGACTTTTCCAGCGCCTGGACGCGGCGCAGGCAGGGGGAGGGTGACAGGCCGATGCGATCGGCCAGCTCTTGATTGCTGATGCGCCCCTCTTCCTGCAGCAGTTGTAAGATCTGTTGGTCGTGGCGGTCTAGTTTCATTGTGCTGCCCTTTTAGGTGCTTGATGTCGCCAATATTGCTGTATTTGTTAGTATTGCGCAATATTGTTGTTTGTATGTCGCTATTTGTGTGTTATTTGCAATCTTATGCCGCTAGGGTTGGAGTAGCATAGTGTTCATTGCATCTACCATTCACTCGTGCCGGGATATTGTTATGTTGAAACAACCTGATACCAAGTACCGCCCCTTTGCCCCTGTTCAGCTTGTGGATCGCCAGTGGCCGAATCGCACGATTACGGCGCCGCCGATCTGGATGAGTACCGATCTGCGTGATGGCAATCAGTCGCTGTTTGAGCCGATGGATGTGGAGCGCAAGATGCGGATGTTCCGCACACTATGTGATATCGGTTTTAAGCAGATTGAGGTGGCGTTTCCGTCGGCGTCGCAGACGGATTTTAACTTTGTGCGCAGTTTGATCGAGGACGATCTGATCCCCGCTGATGTGACAATTGAGGTGTTGACGCAAGCGCGTGAGCATCTTATCCGCCGCACCATGGAGTCGTTGCGCGGTGCGCGCCGCGCCATCGTGCATGTCTATAACGCCACTTCCAAACCGTTTCGTGATGTGGTGTTTGGTTTGAGCAAGGCGGAGGTGGTGGCGATGGCGGTATCGTCGGTCAACCTGATCAAGACGTTGGCGGCCGAGCAGCCTGATACCGAGTGGCAGCTTGAATATAGCCCGGAGACCTTTAGCGCGACCGAGCTTGATTTTGC
>CAMTXZ010000015.1:0-3920 GCA_947085765.1 uncultured Chromatiaceae bacterium
GCCCTCTTTGGCCTTGCCCAGGCGACGACCGCCCACAATGACGGTCGCCAGTGCAAATAACAGTCCTGATGGAATGGAGAGAAACCAGAAACCGAAGGGCGAGAGCAGGATGAGTCCAAGTACGAGTCCTGTCACAAATCCCACACCGCCCAGCGTCATGATTTCAACGCTACCGCACCCCAGGATCAATACCGGCTCGGTATCAATCAGGTGTGCGGTGTCTTCGGATTCCCGTTCCATCGGATAGCCTAGGCAAATGTTCCGTATTGGACGGCCAGTATCGCCAGGATCACGCCACCCGCCATTACCCCTGCCCCAACGAAGGTCGTAACACCAAAATCTTTCCAGTCGCCTTTTTCACGCCCCTTCACGAATGAAGCATAGATCTGCCATGCCCCACCAAGTACCAGCGCGGCGGCGACCACTGTGCCCGCAATGGTGATGCCGGAAGTGGCGAGATTGCGCGATGCTTCAATGGGCGATGTGGTTGACGCACCATCGGCAACGGTGTTGGCTAACGGCAAATCTGCCAACACCCGTCCAGGCATTGTAAGTACGGCCCCCATCAATGCGCCCCATGCCAATTTCATGCGATTGCTTTTACGGTCATTAACGTTGCTGTTCATGGTATTTCTCCTTGGTTAAAAAAATGGGTTAAGTACCCACGATGATGAGAACAAACGTGACCAACAACACCATCTTGATCACATTCGCACCCCATGTTCCGATATCCATCCGTTTGTCACCAAACATCAGAAACTGTTTGTGCATGGTCCATACACCCCACAACGCGAAGAGCGCGGCGATCATGCTGCGGATCAAAATATTCAGATCACTCGCATCAAATCCCGCACCCAACGCAAAGGCGTCTGTCATGGTCTATTCCTGGCCACGTATGACGTATTCAGTGTGTAAAGGCGGAATATCGCGGGCCAGCGACAGATCCCTTTTGATGTATTCAACGATGCCCTGGCGAATGGCTGACAGGTCGTGTGAGAGTGTTTGGTAATCAAATTCGTATTGATCATTACGAGGGGCATCAGCGCGATAGACCTCCACTGTCCGCGACAGGTAATCGATCTCGCCGACGAGCCGAGCCAGATTGGCGCGTTCTGATTCGGCATCAGCAAACGCTGGCGCCGCGACAGCGACCAGCGTCATCATCAGGAGTGTCAATATCGTCTTCATAAATATCCCTACAGGTACTTTTTAAAATAAGAGGCGGTCAGGTAGACGGCGATGCCGTACATCAGCGCTGCCGGCACAAAGATCATGTTGGGATGCACGGAGACCGGCAGGCCCAGATAGATGAACCAGGCGCCGACGACGGCCGGCCGCAGCCATGGCTTGACCTTGTGATAGACAAAGGCGCTTTCATTGCCGCCGCCAAAACGGCGCAGTTCGCGTTCCACCAGGCCGTCGGTCAGGGCCGCCACACCCACCAGAATAAAGATGGGCGTGGCCAGCAGGGCTACGGCCAGACGTACCCCAAACACTTGACTGACATTGATCATGGCGGAGAGGTACTCATTGACGGTGCCCGTGACGGTGGCCAGTCCCAGACGAAATGCGCCGGCATCGGCAGGGGGCGTTATCGCCCAGGCGATGAGATCGACAATATGGGTCCACTCAAAGACCCAGAAATAGAGTGATGAAGAGAGCCATATCGCCATCTCTTCCGGCGTCAACGAACCTACGCCACGTGTGAAATCCCGATTCAGATACCCCAGCTCAGTGACCAGCATCTGGGCGCTGTGCATCGCGCCTTGCTCGGGCCAGAAGAAAAACATGCCGATCCACTCAGCAATGATTGAGAAGGCCCAGGCCAGCAGTAGCAAGAACAGAAAATCCAAAAAACCACCGATCATGTCGAAGGTCATTGAGCGTCTACGACGCACCTGAGTGCCGCGATTATTATTTTCGCGTTGCGCGGTATCCGCCATCAGGCCACCCTCCCCCAGCTCGGTGTAAAGCGGTACCAGTCATTGGAGGTGGTGTACTGCTGGCGCATATCGAGCGCCACCTGGCTCAACTGTTTTGGCATATCTTTAAAATCACGACTGTCCGCCAGCGGCAGGCGCAGTTTGTACGGACAGCCGCCATTAAGCAGTGCAAAGGCTTGCCCTTTGGGCAGCGTCATAACGTCATTGGGATGAATCAGGTCAGATTGCTGCGTGGTATTGCGCTGCTGGGTATTGGAGACAAAGTGAGTCTGGCTCTCCGGATCGCTGGAGTCGGTGGCGCCGGAGATGGCCATCAGATGGTCGATCGGCACCTGACGCAATTGGGTGGTCAACATCTCGGCGGTGGCCAGTTCACGGACCCGCAGCATGATGATGCTGTTGAAATTGCCCGCCACCTGGCCGGCCTTGGCCTTGTCCTGCAGACGCGCCTCCACATCCGACCAGGTCTGGGTATAGGCAGTGACCTGATACCCAGCGCCCCCCGCTTTGTTGAGCATCGGGATGAACTCATCGCCGATCAATTCATTGAATTCGTCGGCGTGGATGTTGACCGGCACATTGCCCCGACCAATATCAGGCAACCCCTGATCGACACCGTGGATATAGATGCGCCCCGCCATCGACGTAAGATCGCTGAACATCGCCCCGCCGACGGCGCCGGCGACCTCTGGATTGGTGAGGGCGTTGAGACCGATATAGACGATGCCACGTGATCGGATCACCTGGTTCCAGTCGAAGATGGGGCGTTCGTCGTCGTAGTCGAGATAATCAGGACTGAGCAGACCGGAGGCCGGCCCGGTGGTGAGTTTTTCCATCAGTGGCAGCAGTGACGAGACCAGTTTGTCGAAATAGCCACGATCGTATTCATAGGTGCGCGCCAATGAGGCCGCGACGGAGTCGTACAGATCCCGATCCTTGCAGTAGCGTAGCAACGCCACCACCGCGTGGTCACGACTGAGCATCTCACGGGGTACGCGATAATCTTTTTCGTCCGAATCGCGGAAGGCATCCAGAATCAACTTCACTTCATTTTTCCACTGCCCGGTGGGATCGGCCCGCGTGGCCAGCATGGTGAGATAGTCGCGCACCAGCGGCTCGATATCCTGACCGTAGTCCTTGATCTGTTCGTAATCGACTTTGCGCCCCAGCGCGGTCTGCGCCTTGGCGATGACGTTGACATAGCGCCAGACAAACTCACGAAACGCCGCCGACTGCCCTTCACCCGGCAACTGGTCAGCAATACGTCCGGCGACCTCGGTAATCTGTGTAAACGATCCCACCGGGTTGTACCGTGCCGAGATCTCGGGATAGCCCAGATGGAAGAAATAAAAGTCATCCAGCCGCCCGGCCCGTTTCGCCTCCACGTACATGCGCCGATAGAGATCCGCATCGCCCTTGGGATCAAACACAATCACCACATCACCACGCCGAATATCCTGCGCGATGAGCAGCTCTGCCAACCGGGTTTTGCCCACACGGGTGGTGCCCAGCACCAGCGTATGGCCCACCCGATCGCCCAGACTCATATAGATGGGGCGCTCCCCTTCGTAGAGTCCCACGGCGTGCAACGCGGTCTCGCCCCCCACCGGCGGCAGTGGTGAGAGCGGATTATTATCAATGGCGTATTTGAGCACGACAAACGGCAGAAACCAGCGATGCCGGGTAGCCGTGCGATGAACAAAGCCCGTGACAGCCCTGAACCCACGCATCAGCGGGTTGTGTTCATGGCGCTCTTCGACACGACGCGCCCAGCGGTAGAGCGGCGATTGTTGTTTGTAGATCCGCCCCTCTTTACGGTTAAGATCGGCCAAGCGTTGTGCATGGCGACTATCCCACTCAAATCCTAGCCCCAGAAATAGTCGCTGGTGGCTGACCGGCATACGCCGTGAGGCCATTACATACGGTTTTAAACGCCGCAATCCTTTTTGGTAGCGGCGAATACGCATCCCCTGGCGC
>CAMTXZ010000016.1:0-1365 GCA_947085765.1 uncultured Chromatiaceae bacterium
TCACCATCAAGCACTCTTTGAACTGCCAGACGACGCAGCAGTGCCTGTTCTTGTGTCGGTAATTGTCTTGCATCATATTTCATGGATGCATTATCGCACTTCAACAACCTTTGGTATTGTTTATTACCGACTTATTAGTAATATTGCAGACAATAATACTTTTTGTTTAAATTTCATCATGTAGTTCCCCTTTTTTATATTGACGTACAAACAAGATGACAGCGATTCCATAGGCATAATGGTTGCCCTGTTTACAACTTGGTTTGGTTTCGTTGCATTGGTAAAGGCCGGGTAGTCATTAGCTAGACTGACGTGCACTCCAATGGGGTGATCCCGCATGCACCATATCAAAGGAATATGATTTCCGGTAGAGAATATCGTGAACCAATATATAAAAATCAATTTACAACAGAGAAATAACACGGTTCGTCATTATTGAATATGTGGGTTTCTACAATAGGATACGAATTAATTATTAATTGAGTGATGTTTTGCGCGATGTATATGAAGTTGATTTTGGGTAAATTGTGGTATTAGGTGTAACAAAACGATGTGTCAAAAACTGGGGGGACACCGAATCATATGAATGATTTGTACACACAGATGATAACTGTATTTATGGGTTTTTTCGCAATCATGAACCCGATAGCCAATACTGCTGCCTTTGCTGGATTGGCAGGAAATAGAGATAATTCAGAGCAATTCCGCATCGCGGCGAAAGCACTTATTATTACGTTTGTGGTGATTTTATTATTTTCCTTGCTTGGAAAGATGATTTTTCATTTGTTTGGTATAACCCTTCCTGCACTGAGGATAACAGGGGGTATTCTGGTGTTGTTAATTGGATACCATATGTTAAACGGAGCAGGTTCTAACCTGCATTCCGCAGAGAAGAGTGATACATCTGACATAGCAGTATCACCATTAGCTGTTCCCCTCCTGGCCGGCCCAGGGACTATTGCAACTGCAATGAACTATTCCGCTTCTGGAGGGCTGAGGGGGATAGTCATAACAGTATCTGTATTTGCAGTCATGTGTTTTATTACATTCCTCTGTTTTATTTTCAGTTCTAAGATTTTGGCTGTAATAGGCCAAGGTGCTCTTGGCATTATTACCCGTTTAATGGGGTTGATCCTGGCTGTTATCGGTGTGCAAATGACGATAGCGGGGATAACGGGCGCCTTTAATATTTCAGGTGTGGGTTAACAAACGTTAATTATTTTGCTAGAGTTTAGAGTCTCGCAGGAGAAAAGCCCCAAATATTTATCAAAAACACATTGACATAGCACGGTGATTTCGTGGCCGCGCCGTGCATAACTTCAAGGGTTCATGAAGTTATGCAAGGCGCGGCCTTCAGAAGAAACA
>CAMTXZ010000017.1:0-18842 GCA_947085765.1 uncultured Chromatiaceae bacterium
ATCGGCTTCATCAAAGAAGAGTATCCAGTTTCTGTTCTGCGCCTGGTCAAAGACATTGGCGAGATTTTTTTCTGTCTCACCAATATATTTTGACACCACCATGGAGAGATCAATGCGATAGACATCCGCTGCCACGGCAGAACCGATCAAGGTGGCAGTGAGTGTTTTGCCGGTACCGGGTGGTCCATAAAAGAGTGCGCGATAACCAGGCTTGATGTTTTTTGCCAATCCCCATGTCTCCATGATGGTGGCAGAGTGTTTGATCCAGGCGGTAACATTCTCCACTTCATGCAGTACCGATGAACTCAAAACCAGATCACGCCACTGCAATTTTGTGCTGATCCGTTTAGCTGGAAAGGTGGTGCTGTAGTCCGGTAACTGCCGCACACCGGAGGTGCAGAGATTGAGATACTCATTGGAGATCATCAAAGTACCGCTAAAAAATGGCTCACCTCCCCCCTGATGCTCAACCTTGATAATGCCATTACTGATCAGTGGATCGTTGGACTCAAACAGACGAATAATAGCAAGTCGCTTCTCCAGATCGTTACCTGCCAGAATAAAAGCCGCTGTCTCGCAGGTAGGTAAAAAACCACTATGACTCCGCCCCTTCCAACCACCAAACTCGGTGTAACCACGCTCAAGATTTTTGTTACGAATAAAAAGCAGATCAAGCGCCTGCGGTCGCAGGTGTGGTATCAGCGCCAGGATCAGCACAATACGTTCATCAAATGCCAACGCATAACGTTTCACCAAACCGGCATACTCGGAGCCATCATCAGCCAGATCAGGTGGCGACAGTTGATAGATATCAGACCAGTCACATGGCTGCTCAAAATAGAGGTTGATACGACTCTCCAGCACCTTGCTGAACCACGCCACCTCACGTTCGAGACTGGCAGCATTGGCAGAAATCAACGACATAACAACTCACTCATTTTATTAACGCCACTCAACATGAAGCACCCGCTCCATCCACGGCTGTTTGATCAGGGCAAAACTCCAGGGCAGCTGATCCAACAACATATCGTAAGCACGTGGCTGCACCAGCAGATGCCAACCACTCTCGTTGCGTTGCAGGCGGCCCTCACGCTGAAAAAAGGATTGCCGCAACCCGGCTGCTGAAGTATTGCCAACCGCCTTCCAGTTTTGAATCATGCCTTGCAGAAGTCCATTAACAGCGGCACGTTCGCTGTCACTCGCGGTGATCTCCCTGACAATGGGTGTTCCCGTCTTTACACCGCAAAGAATTTTGTTTAATACCAGCTGATATTCAGGTGCATCGCAACGCTCATCCACTAGATATTGCAACAGGTGTGCAGCGCGCTCGGCCGCTGCCTGATCTTTGAATTTTGAATTTTCCATCAATCCCAACATCTCAAACAGACGTGGCAGGTAGGGCGCTGCCAATACCTGGCCAGCGTTGCCAATGTAGATATCCTCCACCACACTGCTACTACCCCCTTGATCATCACTGCCATCTGCTATCTCGTGACGCCTCTCTAACCGTGAGGGGTGTACCGCTGCCACATCAACCGGACTGTTCAGCGCCATCACAATAGTCTGATAAAACTGTTGCGGTAATGAGCCAATATTGAGTGCCAACATCTGCAGCAACTCTGCATTAAACACCCTGCTCTCTGATCGCCCTAGCTGTTGTGCAAGATAGGCCACATAGGCACGGATAAAATGCACCTCTCTAAAGAGCCGTCCCTCGACAAAGAGAAACTGAAAGATAAATTGCCACATCAGCTGACGCAGCTGTGAGGGTCGAGTACTCGTTTGCATGTTGTAACAAGCGCTAGTAATCGCCTCGCCACAGCTCAGTACGGCTTCATAGGTGGCGCGATGCAACAGCCGTAGCAGGCGACAGAGCAGCCGCTCCGGCAACAGCAGGGCCAGCTGTTGTCCGGCAAAAGGGTGAATCAATTGCGTTAACAGGGTCTGCCGAAAAGTCTGAGGCTGCTGTGTGAGCAGCCGTTCAACTATCATGCTGAAGCGTCTTGGATTGACCGCCGTCACCTCACGCGACATCACAAGATAAGAGACAAACTCAGTAGTAAGCTGCTGCCCATCATCTGGCAAAACCGGCTCCACAACTGCTTTGCCAACCTCTATCGGCACAACATCGGCCATTGCACCCTGCTCTACCGTTACACCGCTGGTTTCTGCCAACTGTTCGAAATCGATGAGTTTATCGTTTATAAGGTGCTCAACCACCTGGCCGTAATAGTTGTTTTCGTTCACGGCCCGCTGTGCAAAGAGTTCCAGTGCCTGTACAAAATCGGAGAGATCGCTGCCCGCTGGATAGGTGACCGCCAGCGTCGCCGCCACCATCTCTTTCAATGCTGCTGTTGTTAATCTGGTTAGCAACTTTTCAGACTCAATCTCACCACTCTGCATCTCACGATAGAGGCGTAAAAACAGAGCCGGATAGTCAGTGGCCAGAGTCTTGATCTGTATTGTTAGTTGACCAGCTACATCTTCACCGTGGTCACTGCCATGCAACAGAATATATCTAAGCGCCGCGTCAAGATCATAACCACGAATCGAGTCACACCCCTGCTGTGAACCAACATCTCCTGGCCAATCACGCTCCTCCATGCCTCCTGCCACACTCTCACCATCTTCATTATCCAGCGCAGTTCGGCGAATTGATAACTGTTCCGGCGCCACACTGGCAGGCTTAGGGTTATCGGGAAATTGCTCGGCACTAGTTTGTGAAGACAAACCGGTTTTCTGACGGCTCTGCGACTGTTTCAAGCCCAGGGTGAGGTGAGCAGTCATATCATTAGCGGCTTGGGCTTGGGCTTGATCATGACTGCTTTCCAGTGATTGTCCTGACATTGACTCCTGATCCACAACCTCATTCAACTCATGTTCATCTGGCGATTTCACCGCAAGCTGCGGTGAATAAAAATTGTCTTGCTGGCTATTCGGCAAAGGTTGCTGAAATGATCTCAAATACAAAGGAAAATAGCGTCTGGCAATTTTATTAACACTGCCCACACCACCGCTCTTTTTAAAAGAGAGGGGGTTGAATGTTTTTATCACACGCCTGTCACCAGGAAATGGCGTCCTTACCATCGGCACCTCATCGTGGTGGCACAACAACTCATCTACAACAGTCAACAGTTCATCGCAACCAGACCCCGATTTTTTATGGTGAGTGAGTTCAGCCATCATCGTTCTGAGCAACACGGTGTAAGAGCGGTCATCCTGTACAGCCAACATCTGCATCAGCAGCTCAACATACTCCCGTTGGTGCATCGCTGAACCACGCTCCACAAAAAAACAGGCCAAGGTTAATTCACGAAAGAGCCTACTATTAATATCGTTACTACGGCGGTCACCCATCAGGCCGATAGAAAAACAGTCCGCCACTTTAGCAATAAACAGCCCCATGTCAGGTTCAATCAGGTCAACAACCTGCTGCAACATAGAGTCGCTGATAATTTCTGCGACATGTTGCCGAACCTCTGTTTTGTATAGGCTGTTTTTCAACACAGAGAGCAAGATGTCAGGATGGTTACTCAGCAACTCCTGCCAATGTTTCTCAAGCGGGGTAGTTGAAACAGCCGTGACCACCGCTATCAGCCAATCCTCTAATCGTCTGGCATCATCCATTGAGATCTCAACAACATTTAATGTGGCATCATCAAGCTCCACCAGGAGCTGCAGTAACTCATCTCGCTCGACATCCGATTGTTTTATTGAAATTCTCTCGCCCATTGCACTATTTTCACTTAACTCTCCGGACCACAAGCTGCTATCGTTAACCTCATCTATCACGAAGCGTGGCATTGACTCTGATTTATCATTTACAGAGTCAACATTAAGATCACCTGTCGATAGATGCCCCACAATAGCAGCAGGTGTGGCTTGATCTTTCAACTGGCTGAGCAATAATTTACGCAGCATGACAAGCTGCTCACTTACCATGATCTGATTGTGCTGCATAAACTGTTGCAACAATGTGTCCAGGTAACTGCGTCTATCAAGATCACTACTGCTTTTTAACATCACATATGTGAGGGTAGATTCCCAGAACGAAAATTTTGACGGCACCTGTAATTGTTGCTCCAGCTTTATAATAGTGTTTTTTATTCTGTCAATGTAACCACTCATCTCTGGCACACTGAAGCAGGCTATCAGGCGCAACAACGACTCTGGCAGGGCACTGGCCAGATATTGCCAAACACGTATATCCTTACCATGAGCCAAGAGTATCTGTTTCAATTTGTCTGGAAAATTGACCGCTAGTTTTGACCAATCCGCCTCAAACCCGATACAACTTCCGCCCTGCATCGCCACGATCAACCGCTGCTGCAAAACATCAACATCAACATCAACCGTTATGTCCCCCAGAGGAGCAGACTGAAACTCTGAATAGAGTTTTTTTATCTCAATAGTCAGCTCTTCCAGAAATACCTGCCATTGCGGCAATGGTTTTTTACTCTGCAACAGTTGTGAAAAAATATATCTCCAAGCGGCTTCTCTTAACTGCTGCCATGCAGAAGTTGTTGGTTTGTTCCGACTGATATGCCGCTCCAGCTGCTGTGACAGCAAGATGGCTTTACCACTGACAGCAGTAAAAAATATTGCCACCATTTCACTCAATAAGTAATCTGGAAACTGTTTTATCATCCTGGAGATAATCTGCTGGTGGTTGGACGGACCTTTAATAAAATTGATCAGCCGCAAAGCGTTTGAATGCAGCGTCTTTTTTAACAGATGCTCTATTGTTGCCCTTGAATGCACATCACCATTCCATGGTAGACAACCGTGTATGAGGAAATATTTGAGCTGTTCAAACTCCGTAGCCACGCTGACATCTGTCTGTTGCTCATCAATCCCGGTCTTTTTCATCGCACCTAACTGCTGCTGCAGAGCCGCCATGAGTCTTTCTCTTACCCGTATCTCAATCTCATCGTGCAGCAAAGCATAAGGAATAATCCCCAGATCAAGTTCCAGTCGCTCCAGCCTGACAACTTCACCAGGCTTAAAAAACTCGTCAGAAAACTCTGTGAACGTATCATCAATCACCCCGGCTAAACGGTTCTCAAAAAATGGTCCCAACGCACTGTTTTGGCTCAAGGCCGCCGCCTCATCCGTAAAACTAAAATCGAAGGTGGTGGTCTCAATCAGATGCCGATACGCCATGACAGATTAGGCTCGGACTTTAATGAGGAGGCGGGTCAGGGCAGCTGCGGCTTCATCACACGCAGTTGCATTTATGGATTGATCACGTTTAAGACCCACCCATTTTTTATAAAGCCGTTCAAACTCATACAACATATCAAATTCTAACCAGTGAATTTCTGGATAGATATGGGCAGGACAACTCTCCCGCACTGTTTTTTCAGCCAGATGTCTAAAATGTCTATCTTTGCAGCGCGCCGTCCAGGCAGGAAAAACAACACTTACTCTGAAGTTGTAAAACCCCTCCTGTTGTAATTGCAAAAACTCACCATACTGTTTTGTCACAGGCCTGAGCAGTAGATGTTCAAGCAGATGTATGCCCTCAGACTCGATGTTCAGAGCTAACATAAAATGCCGCAGTGTATTGATGACACGAGCAGCGCTCTCTCTATCAGCATAGGTACCGAGATACCAACCATTGCCGTCATCATCAACACTGATAAAGATCTCCACCCCTTGATTGAGAGACAACTCTAGCAATCGGTAGTGGTTGATATTAATCCCTCTCTGCAATAACCGCTCACTAAGCAGCCTCCCTTTAAGCGGCTCTATATCACGCAACTGATTACGCAACTCATCCAGCGACAAGTGTGGCGCCCGTTCGATCAACGGCACTGTTTCGTAATGCGGCTGGACAGCGTTATCAACGCTTCTGGTATCAACAAGACGATACTGGTTCTCATCTTTACTCAGTGCCACATAGAGTTCATGTGGCACCACTCGTAACTTCTGTTTATAGAGTGAAGCGACCAATAACCGGGTGTGATGATATTTAAATCCAAGCTGACGACTGGCACGTTGCTGTAAACCTGCGACATTTTCAATATCACCCCATGAGGTAGAGAGATAATCAATGCCCGCCGCGCGATCACGGCCAATTTTTACTATGCAACGCAGGTAATCTATTTTGCAATCAACAATATTCTGCTTTAATTCCGCATCACTATAGTAATAATTGAAGTGGCGAAGCGCCTCAAGCGACAACGTTTCACCATAGAGTGCCAGCAGATAGTCAAACAGACGTCCTTTACGCTCATCAGGATTATCATAACGCGCGAGAATAGCACTCATCATTGTGACCGGATTTTCTGGATAGAGCCTGTCGACATCTTTAATGATAGCGTCATCGAGTATTTGAAATGCATAGGAGTGGTCACTCCTATGCAGAGAGAACAGCTCTTTTACCGCGCCAAAATTAGCCATGGAGTTGGCCATCAGCTGCTCAAACAGTAACAGGTAACCCTTGAGCTGTATTACACGCGCCTTGACATCATCGCTTGCCGACTCTGGCACGCCATAACGGTTGATGCCATAGGCATCAGGAAAATGATTCTGCACCGAATAGTAATCAGCGACGTTACGAAACACCCCTTGTGGCAGTTTAACAAGTTCGTTACCACTGTAAATCCTGGCACGGGCAACCTTGTTTTTATGTTCAAGCTCTTGATAACGATCATGCAGACTATCTACTAAAACCGGCATTGTCATACCACTTTCTCTCAGGCGAATACCCATCTCCATCTCAGCTGCCGGCAGATGTAAACGTAGCGTGGCTTGAGGCATTCCATCTAACTCTGTTCTGGCATACCGATCACGATCATAATTGACATGCAGACTTTTAATATGGTCAACCCCCTCAATCGCATTGATTATTTCAAACAGGGTTGAGATCAATAACTCGCCATGATTACCATTCAGATCCGCATCACTGATATGACCATGACGAGTCCACGGACCACGATAGATTTCATCGAGCGCGACCTCTTGTTGCAACAGCTCTTCGTAAGAGCCAAAAGTGATGCAACCACCAATATATTTTTCACATTGGTAATAGATCTCAGCCAATATTTCAGCAGCTGAGCGTCCACGCTGCACTTCAATCTCTGCACTCAGGTGGCAGTCTACTTCATTCATCACAACAATTTCGTGCACATCCTCACAGAGATTTCGCTGGCGCAAATAGGCCAGCCGCACCTGCTCGACTACCGCATCAGACTGCGCCTGATCTAACGGCTCGCTTAATCTAACTGCAATTTTATAGAGTCCACCACCGAGTGCAGAATGGCTTATCCAGACGTTATCGATATCCATCACAGCATCAAGAATTATCTTGCGATAATCCTGCAAGGTAGTGGCACGACTCGGGAAAACCTGCTCCGGAGTAAATAGCGCCATACGCTCATAGTCAATCTGACCATGGTTATCCGCAAGACAATCTTCCACACTAAAATCAGCGCGATAGATCAGATCTGTCAGCGCATAACAGAGCTGCTCAAGAATGGTGATACCTGGATCATGAGGGTTATAGTCGGTCCAGAGCCGTCCTGATAACGCCTGAATCGCTTCGATCCCTTCACGCCGCAAACTTTCATAGCTATTACTATTGTCTGTGCTGCGCCGCCTCTCAATGCATAACGCCTCAATCATTTTTGTGTCATGCCAGCACCACCCGGCGGTGCAACGGAGCCCTTCATCACACTATCAAACCAGAGGTTGGTAATGTAATAACGTATATGACACTCATCACCATAATCACAGTTTGAGCGCAGCTGTAGATAATACTCATTGCCTGTGCCGAGCCAACGCAGCTTCAAACGGTTACTCATGGCGTTGTAATAGGCGTGGTGATATTTGATCCTTTTTTTAAAATTCAGAAAGTTAAAAAACAGCCCTGTTGGATTAAATGTATTCATGGCGATGGCGTGCATAAGTGCATATCTGCCGGTACCTTTATTTCCGGCGCCCGCCATTACCTCCAGGGCATGACAGCCACTGAGCGGTCCGGTAATGGTGTACCACTCGCCATCCGCCGGCACGGTTGGCTGGTCAGCCAGGGCATGACCAATCCGCCCTTGTGATCGGATGACACCGGCCACATCCAGATCCCACTCAGGATTTTTTTCATTAATGCCGACCTTCTGATCAGGGGTCAACACTAAGACCGGTGTCGCCACTTTATTATCATCAAGTTTATTGAACAGCAGCTTATCCTGATTGCGGTCATAACTGATCGACCACAATGGATTATCTGGCGCGCTATTTCTAAAAAAACTTATTAGCGTGTCATGAAACCCGATAGAAGATATTTCGTAGCCGTGTTCAGACGACTTATCAAATCCCTCATCGATATTATTGAGCGATGAGTCGATTAGATCAGCAAACTGATCCGCAGAGGGTAATGCCCCCTCACGGAAAAAATTTTTCAGTGTACTTCTGTTACGTTTAGCCACGGCTATGGATTCCGTTAATTATGAAAGTAGTACCGATCTCCAGCTCACCAATACCGGTAGGCTCAGCATCGATATCTCTTATAGAGTTAATTGTCTCAATGAAGTGGTGACGAGTCGGTACTGCCAGACTCCAAGGGTAGCGGGGAGTGATCCTGTCATCATTATCAACACCCAGCAATGGTGACCACTCTGCGTCTCCATCCGGCTCTTGATCCTGCAGCGAGTGGGCCGTATCACCCAATGTAAATCTGTCATCACGCTCTTGCGTAATGTGCAGCATAGAAAAGTTGGTAACAAAATCGACATAGTCGAGGCTGCGCACATAGGCTTCAACATCCTCACGGCGAACCGTCCAGCCAAATTTCGCTTGATAACCGATTTTTTTCCAGGGACAGATATAGTTAGAGATATCACGATCTAGCCGACTGCTAGACAATCCACTCTGCTGAGGATTGGAAAACTTCACCGTACATCTGATCTGAATCCGTTCATACACCGGGTTACGCACTTCAATGACTGCAAAAGGTGAGGCCAGCTGACGGATAAAGGCGCCAACTCTATCCAGCTCAACAGCATTCATCAATGGTGCGGAACACCCTTCATGCGCTGACGAATTCAGGTAGGGCACAACAACAACTAAAAGATGTCCGGGCCTAACTTTTTCATCGCTGGAGTTCATGTGGTTGAAACATTTAATTTTGAATACGTCTGGAAAATGCTCCATCACCAGGTGTTCATAATCCCACGCTGTAGTGGCGCGATGTTTATGACGCAATCGTTCACTGATACGGGTTTTAAGCTGACGCGGCGTTTCGTACTGTCTACCCTTCAGAATTCCGCCTATCTGGGAAATCTTACCCAGCCCGGTGATTGATGCCATCGGCTGCCATCGTTTAAGCACCATATCCTGCGAGTCATGATTATCACGACGTTGTACACGCAATGCCTGTGTCTGCACCGAACGCAGACTACAAAACGAGTTTAAATCACCACTGCTAGAGGCCCGCAACCAGTAGCGTCCGCCGGGCATAACGGTATTCTCACAATCGATGCCAACTGGAATATCGAGTGTGACAATGCCGGATGAGAGAAAACCATTAGTGGTATCTGAAACCACCTGCGCCTGGGCCAATCGCCACCAGCGGTTACTGGCCAGATAGAACCAACCTATCTCCGGCCGCTGACTGGCGATTGTCTGCGCCGAGTCTTCGGCAATGTCAAAGAAGAGCGTTATTAGGCCGCCCATTTTTGCCGCCGCCAAACCAATATACAGATTGCCGTCATCATGATGTGGCGGTAAAAATGGCTGCCCTGCTTCAATCATCACAGCATTAATGGACTCAATACCAAAAGGATGAATATGGAATATTTTTTCTGCCATATCAGCAGTGGTCGTTGTCGGCATCGCGCCGACATTAATGACGCTGCTGGCACGGTAATCCAGAGAAATCTGGTTAACCAGTGGCACATAGGGTGGGTTGGGAATTGGCCCTGGCTTTTTTAAGCGTGCATTTTGCGACAGCACCCGGGTCAGCAACGTTGTGTAACAACCGTGACCAAATGGATCCGTTGCACCGGCCAGCATTAACCGATAGAGGCCATTACGACTCTTGGCGTAGAGCGCAAATTCCTCCTCACTAAGCGTGGCAGTGATTGGTCTGGAGTAGTTCAAAACATGTATGTCGAGACTCTTTGTATTACTTACCTTGTAAGACATTGACTCGCTATCAAACAATCCCAGCCGATATCTCATCTCTCCCTCTGCTGGCCACCACTTACCCGCTTGGAGGGTGCCAACATCGACCACAAAAGTGTCGTTATCATAGGGCTGGTCGTAACCGCTATAATGCTCTGAAAAACCGCCCTTACCCTGGGGCAGTCCAGCCCACTCCACATGCACTTTCAAATATTGAATCTGCTTTTTGGCAAGCTCGTAATTACCAAATGCAAAATAGGAACTGCTAGTGGCAATCGGGCCAAATGGGTTAAACGGTTTTCTGGCATCAATTTGACCATGATTGTTGTAGGCTAAAATATCCCGGATGCCCTCGACGTCCACCGTAATTGCCAGCTCCTTCAAAAGAAAGCCATCAAAGAGTGAGTAGGGATAAAAATTGGCCTGTGGATTGATATGCAGCTGCATCATCGGCAACAGTGTTTGCCATTGGCCGTCATGCAGCTGAGCGTCGTAAGGAATGATGGCATCCACTTCAGACGCCAGTGTCAGCTCAATCTGCAAACCATTATCGATTTCATCAACGAGCGAAAAGGCGGGTACAACAGCATAGTCCTTCACCGCATGCCAGCCACTGGCACTAGTCAGGCTGATGTTAAAAATCTGTTTAACCAGTTTATAAAATAGATTGCCGCGCTCTTGCTGCAGCAGATCCTTCACGTGTTCATAAGCGCCCGCCGAGAGCAGTGTACTGGCACGTAATAAAATCGATTGTTTGTGATTTTGGTCAAGCCACGCCTGCTGACACAATAGATAACGACTGAAGAGCGGCCCAAAGTGCTGCAAAAATTCTGTTTCAGATTCGGCCTGTTGTAGACGCGCTAGCAGATAAAGCTTATGAATCATGCCACGTTGCGCGGGCAAATCACCCTTGGCGATTTCGCGCAGCTGCGCCATCGGTAATGTTGCAATTAAACCCCTGGCCTTGTCAGCCAGATGGAGTCGCGCCGCACGATCCACAGGCGGCTGTTGCAACGCCAGAAAACGACTAAAGATATGGCAAAAAAGCTTTTCCGTCAGATCAGAAGAGTCCAGCACGGTGGCGTTATCATCAAGGTGATTTCTAAAGGTTGCCAAGCTCACATCCAGATCGACCGGGTCATCCAGCAATATCGTCAGCACAATCTTGCGTCGCCCCTCTTTGAGCAACAACATGGGTGAAGCTATGGCAAAACCAAGCTTGGCATCCGCCGTTGCTGCGGCAGCCACACCGCGTGGAGTGGCACCAAAGATGGGCCACGCAACGGGCTGGTTGGTCGCCATCGACGGCAATGTGTGCGCCTTAATGCGGGTAACATAACCAAGTTCACGCTCTGGTGAGATCAAGCAATCGCGCTCAAGGTAGAGCGTATTGATGGCCGTGACGCGGGCATCGGTGATGGTCAAATCGTTATCTGTTAAATAGACAACCTCTTGCAACGCTTGATCTTTTCCAGCGCTGAATGCTGTACCTTTGGGTATTAAAATTCCACTGCTACCCGCCTCTGTTGTAAACAGCAGATGGGTGCAGTCCGGGGCACGCTCACGGGGAGTAGCCCGCAGTACATCGCGATAATAAAAATCGAGATGGCGCTGGGTAAAACTATTCACCCTGTTTTGCAAACGCCGGAACAATTGCAAAAAGGCGAGAAAGAGTCCCATCGCAGGTTCATGACGTTGATTTTTCAGGCTCTCTGCAAGCGCCGTCGCTGCCATCACCTTGAGCTGGCTTAGACCATTCAAGAAGGAGTAAAAGGCAGTTCGCAAGACCATTTCCAGCTTGGTTTCGTCATCCATGGAAAATTGACGGGCGCGTGTGAAACAGTAACCTTGTTCCAGTTTTGTCAGACTCCATAGCGCCGAGAACTGGCCAAAATCAACGGCAGCTAAAGCAGCATGCTGTGTGCCCAGCTGCTCAACAACGCTGCCAACATCATGCAGATTGTCGGCCAGCCGTTCGCCAATCATCGTGGCTATTTTTGCGCTCAGCGCCAAGCCTGACTCATGCCCTGACAGACTCAACCGCTGCTGCCAACGGTTGATCTCCGCCGCCAAATTAAAAAGTGCCAATACCTGTTCAGCAACATCCAGGCCTCTGTGGCGCAGGTAATCTAGCTCGGTGCGATCCAGATCCTTACTCAACATCAGCGCCATGATCACAGCTTCATCGCCCATAAACAGCTCGGCCCAATTACCATTGGCCCTGTTTTCCATATCATGAAAACGCAATACCGCAGCCAATTCGGCAGAGAGCGCCAACAGCTGCTCAAAGCCGAGCTCATCGACGTTGAAATATCCCGGCGCCAGCGCCGCCGGAAAACGCTGCTCCTGATCAGGGCCGTCACCTGTCATCAACGCCTGCCAATTGCTCACGGATAGACTCATGAGCAGACTCGTGGCGACTTGGCTGTGGTGTTAAAGACGAACATTGGATCCCTCAAGCAGATAGAACGGGTAGACAATGTTGCTTCTGGTATTAGTTGTTCTAACGGTGTAATCGAGTTTAATTTTGACCACACCGTCATAAATTTCTGCATCATCCACTTCAACCAAATTCAGGGTAATGCGTGGCTCAAAAAAGAGCACGGCCCGCGCCACCACATCTTTAATCTCCGTAATGGTGCTTTCATTAATATGTTCGAACACCAGCGCCTTCAGGCCACAGCCATAGGAGGGATTCATCACTCGCTCACCCGGCGCGGTAGAGAAGAGGATGTTTAGGCTTTGACGAATATCTTCATCATCCGCAACCATTTTTGCGCCCTTGCCACGACTGCTGAACTCCGGCGGGAATGACCAACCGGTACCCAGGAACGCCTTATCGATAGTCTCGTTTGCCATGCCACTACCCCCCTATCATGACTGTTGGACAACCCAACACCACACTGCCGCCATGGGCGGTGGTATCACCCAACCGGGCGGCCGGTTTGCCACCGATCATGACCGTTGCCGACCCCTTGACGATGGTGTCCGGCGGACCAACGCAGATACAACTGTCCCCCACCACGGCGGCCGGCAACTTACCGATCAATACGGTTGCCACACCTGGACCAATCACCGGTCCGCCGACGTGGGGAATAGGCGGCAATGCCGGTGTCTGCATCGGGCAGACGTGCATGTCAGTAATCCTGGCGGCGGGTGGCATTTTTTGCGGCTCTCTCTCGCATTAATTAATCATTACCATCGCACCCTTGACCGTCGTCTGCCCAGAGGCAGAGAGTTCGGCGCTGGCACTGCCCTTGGCAGCAAGGCTGGTTTTGGCGGTGATATTCACATTCATCCCCTCAACAGCCACATCGGCCGTTGAACTGATGCTGATTTTGTCACCGGCATCAAGAGTAATCTTGCCCTTGGCGCTGATCTTAATATCCTTTGGGCTATCGAGAACAATGCCATCGCTGCCTAGCTCAACCTTATTGTTATTCTGATCCTGCAACAGGATCGACTTATCCTTGTCGCTGATCACTACCTTATTATTGACGGGCGTGGTTAGCGTGATGACCTTGTTCTCATCATCAAACTCGATCTTTAAATTACTCTTGGTCACCAGGGCCTTGATGAAGTTGTCTGCTGTCAGTTCATAGGGGGGTTTACGACTACTACTGTAGAGGCTGCCGAGAATGACCGGGCTGGAGGGGTCATTATTAAAATAACCCAGGACCACTTCATCGCCGATCTCCGGCACAAAAAAAGCACCTATGCCGAGCGAACCATAAAAACTCAGCAAACGTGCCCATACCCCCTCCGTCACCGCCTGCATCAGCGGTACTGATACCTGAACTTTGTACTGTCCATCAGGATCTTCATCGAGCTTTTTAACAACGCCAATCTGCAACCCTTCAACACCGGGCAGCACCCCGGCCGCCGCTGGTGCAACCACATCAGATTGGGCAGCAAGCCACTCCGGCGCCATGCCAAACTCAGCCTCGGTCAGCCAGTTACCATTGGCGATTTCGTGCCGCACCGCCGTGACAAATACACTGCCATTAAAACGGTTGCCGACCCCTTCCAATTCAATCATTCCACCCGACTTGGCCTTGGCGCTGCCTTGAAATTTCATACGCCCGCAGATTCGCGACAAACCCGCCTTAAGCTGCTGCCCCGTGGCCCACTGTTTCAAAGAATCCTTCTCCATGGGCGCAACGGTCTGGAGACGAAATGACTTTAGATCGATTACCCCTGCCAGGGTGGCCGAGTCAATATCACCTTGTTTGTTGAGTGTTACCGGACCCACCTGCTCTTCAATAATCGCCTGATTTTTTATATCCCACGAGACTCCCTTCACCTCGGCCAGCTGATGCCGTGAATCAAGATCAGCCTGGAACTCAATCAAGTCATCGCCATAGGCAACCTTAAGCTCAGCCGCCACATCAACCTGCGGTGCCTTGACCGTCACCTTGCCCGCATCAACACTCACCAGTAGGCCATTGACCTCGGCACGTGACAGCATAAAGTCCCAATCGGTACAGTAATACTGCACCAGCTTTTTATATACCGTAGTAGTTGCCTCCACATCGGCGCTGAGACCGGCGTAATTTGCAATCAACGTAGCCATGACATCACTATCTTTTGAATCAACATAATTGGCGTTCTGACGTCCCACCGTCATTGCCACGGCTTTATCACGACACTCAATTATCAACCGTGAATCGTTGTCACCCGAGATCTTGATGCCATGTTTGATCACAACACCTTCAAAGATGGTCTGTTCATCCTGATCATAACCGGCGTTGATCTTTATCTCGCTGCCCGGCTTAAAGGTATCAGTATTGCTGACCGGAAAATCTTTGCTTGGCATATCACCATCAAGCAGTACAACTTTCGCTACAGGAATTTTATTAAGCGTTTTTTTGACAGAGATAGAAACGACCTGAATAGTCGCATCGATCTGCTCACCATCACTAAAAATAGTCAATTTGAGCACGCCACTGCTGGCGACATTGGGAGAGTCAGCCATGTACTACCTCAGTGGTGGAAAATGGAGCCGGATACCCGGCGTGAGATCACGAAAATTGGTGAGCTTGTTGATCCTGGCTACTTCCATATAGTAGGAGCTGTCTTTATAGATACGGTAGCAGAGCAGTGGCAGAGTATCGCCCGCCTCTACCTCAACGATATGACTAAGATCGGGTGATGAACGGTTGGCTCTAAGCGCCTCCTCCTCCTTGCTGATAAAGGCAACAAAGGCAAGCTTCAGCTTGGCCCTTAACGGTTCACCACTGGGTTTGAAGAGCGTGTACTCAATGGACATCGACTCAAGACGGCCAAAAAATATCAGGCTGCCCCACAACAGACGCACCGGATCAGGTTGATGATCAGAACCGTCATAGGTATAGATAATGTCGCTGAGCTGTTTGATCTGTGTTTTAACATCCGGCGAACCCAGACCGGGGATCGGCAGATTCACCACCCCGGTGCCATCGATGACAATGTCAAAAGTGATTTTTTCTGGATTGATGGCATTAAATTTTGTGTCTGACCCCAGCTGCCCCAGCGCCTTGCTCTTGCTGTAGCTAATGGAGTGCTCATGGCTATAACCAGACGGATTGAGCATCACATCAAACTTGTCGCTCTCGACGGTGAGGCTGCCATCACTCTCTATCGTACAAGGCGATATGCTCAGCTTCTTTTTTAATCCTGTGCTAAGCCCTGCCATTTATCGTTCACGCGCCTCCGCCATCGCGTCAGCAATCAAGCGTCGGCACTCCACTAAAATATCCTGCTTAAGCTCTTCAACCTTGGCGAATTCTGCCGTCTGCCGCAGCTGCGCTTCAAACGGACTCTGAACGGTAGATTTGATCACCAGCTGCCTGACTTCAATCGTCATCTATTAAATAATCCTGTTTGAATAGTTATAACTCAGTTCAATTTTTTCAATGGCCACCTCATTCTTGGTCGAGTTGAAACCATCAACCTCCCAATTGACGGGATAGGCATTGGCAAAAGACCAGGCCCTGATCGGAATACCATTTTCATTCAACAGAAACACCAGGATAGGCATCGGCACAATCGGCATGATGAACCCGGCTTCCATAACAGAGCGACACCAGATCACCAGCGGCGAACTCATTTTTGCAATGCCACGTTTCAATACCAGCTTAGGGTGTTTGACCGCCTTGGGCAGCCGATAGACGTAACGGTTCTCACCACCCTCAACCAGATCTTCTGTCTCAATCTCCGAACCGATACCAGAGACCTCCTGAAACGAAGTGTCTGTCATGCCCGCTGTTGCAGAAAAGACCACTTTAAAATGAAAAGCAGCGGGTTGATAACCGTCAGATTTTAAAATACTCATATCAACCATAAAATCCCCACCATAACGCTACCACTGAGAGAGTGTGACAAGCACCCTCTCTCAGTGGTCATCAGACACTATCAGGCATTATCGATGATGATGCCTTCATGGGCGATTTCGATTGACTCAATCGCCACTTCATTTGAATCAGACTTTAGATCAGTACCCGTGATCTTGGTCGGCCAGGCGTTGGACAGTGTCCAGACCATTGTCGGCGCACCCGCCTCATCTAACAGACTGATCGTCACGGGCACACGTTTAACGGTATTCATCTTTATCTGGGTAAACCAGTTCCAGAACTTGTTATCCGATTTATAGACACCCTTTTTCATCGTGACATTGCTGGATTTTCTGATACCCGGCATCTTGATCGTAGAGAACTCCGGGCTGTCACCATGCCGATATTCAATCGGCTGCGCCTCGATATCGAGACCCGAAATCTCCTGAAACGACATGACTTCCGAATCCCACTTCACCTGGAAATAGAATTTTGGCATGGGCCATACATTTGCGGACTGTGCTGAACCGTCATCGGCCATAATAGATCTCCCTTATTTAAGTATGAATATCCTGAACTGATTAAATATTACAGGGGCCATTTCAGCCCCATCACTTATGATTTCTGCATCTGCTGCTGGAATGTGATCTCAATAAACTCAGCAGGACGTGAAATCGCGACCAGC
Organism: uncultured Chromatiaceae bacterium; assembly: GCA_947085765.1. Lineage (GTDB taxonomy): Bacteria > Pseudomonadota > Gammaproteobacteria > Tenderiales > Tenderiaceae > JAKFXL01. Next base: position 17,125 of record CAMTXZ010000017.1, read on the forward strand.
ACGGTGACGTTTAAAATCCCTTCCAGAATATCCTCAGAGGTCATGGTTTCACCCAGTCCCACATGCACACTGAAGGCATCATCCGGACTTGCACCCGCCAGACCGCCACGTTTCCAGATGCCCGTCAGGAAGTTGCGGATCATGCTCTTGATTGTCACCCAGGTATTGGCATTGTTAGGCTCAAATACATAGGCCTTCGAGGCCAGTTTGATGGACTCTTCCAGCATGATCATGGTGCGACGCACATTGATATAGCGCCAATCGAGGCTATTACCATCCAGGGTGCGGGCACCCCATACTAAAGTCCCTTCACCAATAAAGGTGCGGATAGCGTTGATCGATTTACCTTGAGTGGTGACATTCAGATCTTCCTGCTGCTCATGGGAGATATTCACGGCGGGTGAGATAACACCGTTGAGACTGACATTGGCAGGGGCTTTCCAGACACCACGGCCATTATCCACCATGGTGTAGATCCCGGCCATGGCAGCACTTGGTGGCAATAGATTGAGCTGGGATTTGATCTCAGCAATCATCTTTCCATACAATGGACTCATGGCGGAGAGGATTTTTTTAATCTCACCAGGCGCCAAAGCGGCTGGTGTTGCCGCAGCATCTGCATCAGTCGCCACTACCGCATCCCCGTCCTTCGGCTTAACTGCTATCGCAGCAATAATCTCTTTAAGTTCACCCTTTTTAGCATCAGGTATAAGTGGATTGGTATCAACGTCGGTCTCAAGCAGGGTCTTAAAAGCAGCAACGTCTTTCATGTTTTCATAGGACAACTCTGAATCCTGCACAACAGAGGTGTTGATCCAGGGATAGTATGCCGCGCCATAATCGAGATTATTGGTACCGAGCTTATTTCTGAATACTTCGACACAGCCATCCTTACCCTTGGACTCTTTAAAACCGTTATGGACATCGAGCACCGCAAAACGGTTTCTCATGGTGATGCCACAATGGCCTAGTGCCGCCTGCTGTACAGCAATGCAATCATCCAGTGCCAGCTTAACCGCCTCAGGAATAACCACCATGGTGGGTTCCTGCTCTTTCTTGAGTTCCTCTATGCCTGCCATCAAACCTGGCGCAGCGATATCATCACCGTAACTCCCCACAGAGACGATATAACAAGGGCCACCGCCATTCTGAAAAAATGACAACATGCTCGAATAGAGGATGTACTGCTTGCCATCCTGCTCCAATAGATACTCTTTTTTATCCAGCGTAAAAGCTGACTCGTCAGTCGAATCCTTGTCCTTCTCTTTAATTGTAAAAAGCGGCTTGGGCGCCTCGCCAAAATAGCTACGAAACTCTGCCATCGAAGTGATCCGCCACGGCTTGTTGCGCAGGGTTTTGCCTTTGTTGTCGGCACGTTCTGTATAGCCAATAAAGGCTGGAACCGCTGTTGCAACCTCCACAACCGAGTTTGGAAAGGCATTTTTTTCTACAATATAAACGCCCGGTGTTTTCATTACTCCCATAATCTTTCCCTCTTAACAGTTAGCAGTTAACATAAATTTCCGACACAACCACATCATTCCCTTCAACAACGTCCCTATTACTACTGTTCACCGAGGCTACCGGCAGATGTTTAACAAGCACATCCCCGCCGTTACGCCCCGCTCTCTTCAACTGCAACCGGAGTTCAGGCCACTTCTGCATGGGCACCGGCTGTTTTGATGTAAAGGTGATGGCGCGTCTGCTATCAGACAGCA
>CAMTXZ010000018.1:0-14134 GCA_947085765.1 uncultured Chromatiaceae bacterium
CGAGGTCACCGCTCAAAAAAGGGGAATCACTTTGGGAGCGAACGTTTATAGATTTGGAATTAATTGCGCAGGATAAGGACTTGGTGAAATCATTTTTCAGAAACGAAGCGGTATCCTTTGCTGCTGACTAGTTAGTATATGTTCTGGAAAATGGCTTACTGATACACAAAGCGCTTCTGCCTTTACAAGGAAATCACAGTCTTCAGGCTGCAGGGCGAAAGGCTTGCTAAGAAGAATATTAAGCTCTTCCCAAGGCTTAACCAACTTATTGATAAGTCCACGATGCTTCATAAAAATCCAACGTAAAATTAGGCGCTGCCGCGCTTTTGCAGCGGTGACGTAGGGTGCACTCTGTGCACCAAAATTCTAAAACGCACACCATATCATAACGAAATTCAGGAATGATCGAAGCCTAATGGTCCGCAGAGCACGCCCTACATTTACTCTGCTAGCGCCAACCATATCACCCCCACCCTAACCCTCCCCCTAGAAGGGGGAGGGGACAGAGGCAACGGGCAAAAATCAGAAAAAAGTTATTTGATAATGCGGTAACAGGGCTTGTACTGTTTGCCCGGCAGTTTCATACGCTGGCGCGCAACAAACGAGGCGAGCAGTGTATCCATGGCGTTCATGATCGCGGGTTCACCGCGCAGTTCAAACAGGCCGTGCTCTTCGATGGCGCGAATCCCGTCGTCTTTGACATTGCCGGCGACGATGCCGGAGAAGGCACGCCGCAGGTTGGCTGCCAGTAGATGTGGTGGCTGATTTTTGTGTAGTTCCAGGTTGTGCATGTTGGCGTGCGTCGGTGCAAACGGTTTTTGAAATTCATGTTCGATTTTGAGCAGCCAGTTGTAGTAGTAGGCATCGCTATGTTCACGGCGGAACAGGCGCACCTGCTCCAGTCCATCTTTGATGGCACGCGCCACGGCCACGGGATCACCGACGATGATGCGATAACGTTTTTGCGCTTCGGCGCCGAGGGTATCGGCGATAAATTGATTGATCTCGGTGAAGTAGTCGGACGAACTGGCCGGGCCGGTGAGGATCAGCGGGAAGGGCATATCCTTGTTATCGGGGTGCAACAAAATTCCGAGCAGGTAGAGGATCTCCTCCGCCGTACCGGCGCCACCGGGGAATACAACGATGGCGTGGCCGGTACGCACAAACGCCTCTAACCGTTTTTCGATATCGGGCATGATCACCAGATCATTGACGATTGGATTGGGTGACTCGGCGGCGATGATGCCTGGCTCGGAGATGCCGATGTAGTGGCCATCACGAATACGCTGTTTGGCGTGGCCGATGGTGGCCCCCTTCATCGGTCCCTTCATGGCGCCAGGTCCACAACCGGTGCAGATGTTGAGGCCGCGCAGCCCCATCTCGTAACCGACCTTTTTGGTGTAGTCATACTCTTCACGCTGAATTGAGTGGCCGCCCCAACAGACCACCAGTTTAGGTTCGATCATCGGCTTGAGGATGTTGGCGTTACGCAGGATGTGAAATACCGCGCTGGTGATATCTTCACTATCATCGAGATTAAATTTTGGATTGTCGTAGATCTCGTCGCTGACATAAATAACGTCGCGCAGCACTGCAAACAGATGTTCGCTGATGCCCTTAATCATCTTGTCATCGACAAAGGCGCTGGCGGGTGCGCCGATCACTTCGAGTTTGATGCCTCGCTCCTGCTGGATCACATGAATATCAAACGACTTGTACATCTCCAACAGCGCTTTGCCGTCATCCAGTTGGCTGCCGCAATTTAGTACCGCCAGCGAGCAGTTGCGAAAAATATTGAATAGCCCGCCCTGACTGCTATCGAGCAGTTTTTTAACCTCAAGCCGGGAAAGCACATCAAGACTACCCTCTGGGGTAATACGTGCATCGATTACTGCATTGGTCATTGTGCCGCCTCCATGGTGCTGCATCGTTCTTGTTTTTATCAGTCGGAGCGCTTTGCCCCTCTATATATATCCGTACTTTATATATCCGCTCTTTGGCGCAGATTCTTGAGTTATCCGCGCTCGCGCCAGCGGTTCATAATCGCCAGACAGCGCTGGTTCAGCTGCTGCGCCCGAGCCTCGCTAGTGGCTTCGTTGTAACAACGTAGCTCCGGTGCATTGCCCGAAGGACGCAGATGGATCACCTCATCATTGGCAAAGCTGATGCGCAGACCATCGGTGGCATCGATGGCCGTCACCTTGCCCGCCTCGTTGCCAAACACCGCTTCAATCGCCTGTTTGTCCTTGTTGAAATCACCGCTGTTGAAGGTGGCGATGCGACTCTGGCTCAGCGCAGTAGGAAACTCCTTGAGACGGTCACTGCTGGTGAAGCGCGGCGGCAGCTGTTGCAGCAGACCGGAGATGGAGAGCTTGGCCTGTTTTGCCAACATCAGGATCGCCAGCGGCACGATGATGGCGTCGCGGGTCGGCAGCGAGGGCAGGCGGTAACCGTCGCGTTCAATGTCGCTGGCGATCAAAAAGCCGCCGTTGGCCTCATAACCCACCACACTTGTTTCACCCGCTTGCAGCGCCTCATCCATCGCCGCGATCACAAACGGCGAACCGATGCGGGTGCGTTTTACCTGCGTAAACCAACCGCACTTCTCCACCGCGCTGTTGCTGCTCACCGGCGTTGCCACCACCCGCGCACCGAGGTAACGGGCGCAGAGGATGCCGGCGACATCACCCCGCAACCAATGACCACGTTCATCACTCACCAGCGGCCGGTCACCATCACCGTCGGCAGAGATGATGCAGTCGAAGTCATACTCCTTACCCCACTTGGCCGCCAACTCGACATCTTCAGGACGCACTGCCTCGGTATCGACCGGGATAAACTTTTCGGAACGGCCCAGCGCCACCACCTCCGCCCCCAGCCCTTTGAGGATCTTTGCCATCACATCACGTGCAACGCTGGAGTGCTGGTAGACACAGACCCGCTGCCCGGCCAGGACTTGGCGCGGGAAGAAGTCGAGATAACGCTGCACATACTCACTCTCCGCCGCCGCTGTCACAGCGGGCAGCAGGTAGGGAGTGAGACTCCTGCCATCACTCTTAAAGCGGGCCGTAGGAATCATCACTGTCTGGCTGCTGATGCCCTCTTCATCCTGCTTGAGAATCTCGCCACTCGCCTTGTTGAATTTGATGCCGTTGCGATCATCGGGGATGTGGCTGCCGGTCACCATCAGACTCGGGATGCCATTGCCAATGCCATAGAGCGCCACTGCCGGGGTCGGGATAAAACCACAATTGACCGGCAGATAACCGCCATCGGCAATCGCCTGCGCCAACGCCGCCATGATGCGGGGTGAGCTGGGACGAAAATCACCGGCAATCGCCACCCGCGAGCCGGGCAACAACTCGCCACACCCCGCCAGATACTGAAGAAAGGCGCGGCTATAGGCGTAACAGACCCGGTCAGTCATATCTGTCGCCAGGCCACGTGCGCCGCTGGTGCCAAACTTGACACCGCTCTCAACCATCAGCTCGGCAATGCCAACCTGCTCTTCTGTGCCGGTGAAACTCATAATCCTCACTACCTCGTCATCTTAAAATGTAGAGTTCAATAATTATAAAACATCAACGTTACTCGCCATGGTCATCGCGACCGGGAGAACATTTGCGTCACACCACCGCGGTTGTGCCGTGACGCTGTAACAGGGAGTTCGGAGAGTAGCAGTTTTATGATTATCAAGGCACTCGGTCTGGGCAAGAGCAACACCGTTTGACATTCACGCCGAGGCAGGCACAATCGCGCCATGCCCGAGTCCCAGTCCGATCTGTTTCTGCCCGACTATGCCGTGCGCGTCTCACCACGCGCCAAGCGGTTGCAGCTGCGGGTCAAGGCCTGCGGCCAGGTTGAGGTGGTGGTGCCCAAGGGCATGGCGTTGCGGCATGTGCCGGGGTTTGTCGCCGAACACGCCGGCTGGCTGCGCCAGACGCTGAGCAAAACCCTGGGCCGTGTTGCACCACACACCAATAACACACCGATGTTACCCGAGACCATCACCCTGGCCGCCATTGGGGGTGAGTGGCAGGTGAGTTATCAGCCGGGTCGCCGCGCCCGCGTCATCGATCATGCCGCCGCCCCCAGCGCGCAGCTTCAGGTGTTTGGCGATAACGAGGCGCAGCAACGCGCCGCCCTGCAACGCTGGCTCAGCCAGCTGGCAAAAGAGTGCCTGATCCCGTGGCTTGCTGAGGTGAGCAGTGAAATCAGCCTGCCCTTTGCCGGCGCCACCGTGCGGGCGCAGAAGAGCCGCTGGGGCAGTTGCAGTTCGCGCAAACAGATCAACCTCAACCGCGCCCTGATGTTTGTCTCGCCCGAGGCGGTGCGTTACCTGTTCATCCATGAACTCTGCCACACAGTACACATGAACCACTCGGCCCGTTACTGGGCGCTGGTGGCACGGTTTGATCCAGACCATCGTCGCCACGAGGCCGAGCTGCGCCACGCCATGGCCACTATGCCGCGCTGGGCGCTGCCCGATTAAGACCAAGTGTGGCCAGCCGTGGCCAACCGTAGTCAGCCAGGCTCGATCAAGTTACAATCGCACCGCGTGGTCGCTTGGCATGTGAATACGGAAGGCCAGGGACAACGTAAGCACGAGACGTTCGGCGAGTGACGCAAGGTCACTGGGAACGCCCACTGTGAAAGCAAGTAATAGTGGGCGCAGGCCTCGCCCCCGGTGAGGGGTGAGGCGTGTGTTCCCCTCTCATCACCCTGCAACGCCTTCAAATTCCCGACAAAAGCCATCAACCTTTGACCTGAATGCCATTTTCGGTATATGTTCAACACTCATTTTCAGGCGTTACCGGGGGGTACTACTCAATGAATAAAAGACTCTTTGCTCTAGCAGCAATCTTTGTCGCGATGCTCACACTGCAACCTGTTACCCAGGCGGCAGATGCAACCCTGGCCACAGAACAGATGGCCAAGATCATCCTCAACATGGATAAACAGCCCAGCAAGGACGCCAAGATCACCCTGGAGGATATCGCCAAAGACCGCTCCTCCACCGGCAATGAGCGGCAGCTCGCCAGCTCCATGCTCCATATGGAGCAGAAGGTCCGCCCGGAAGACAAGGCCACTCTGATGAAGATATGGCTCAGCCCGAGCGCCGCTGAAACAGAGCGCGCCTTGGCCAAGGCGCTGTTAAAGTTTGATGACAAACCCGACGACAGAGTAAAAGCGGCGCTAAACGACTTCAGCCAGGGCAAAACCAAATAAGGGATTACCCTTTTGTCGAACAACGCAGCCCCATTCGTGGGGCTTTTTTATAGGCCGTTATCGCCTTCAAAGTTTATTGATGTCGCCTTGTAGTGACATTACGTTGAATGGCCAACTCACATATACTGGGCCACAAATTGATTTCACAGCACACGGAGTTTGAAGATGTCACGTCTGTTTACTGAATACCGCCTGGGCGAAGTGGCCTTACACAATCGACTGGTGATGGCGCCGCTCACACGCTGCCGCGCGATCAACAACCTGCCCAACGAACTGATGGTGGAGTACTATCGCCAGCGCGCTTCAGCAGGTTTGATTGTGACAGAGGGGGTGGCCCCTTCGCCCAATGGCGTGGGCTATGCGCGCATCCCCGGCATCTACTCCGATGCACAGGTCGAGGCGTGGAAACCGGTCACCGACGCCGTGCATGAAGCAGGCGGCAGCATCTTCATGCAGCTGATGCACACCGGCCGGGTCTCACATCCCCTCAACATGCCTGCTGGATCACGGGTGCTGGCCCCCTCTGCGGTGGTTGCCGCAGGCGAGATGTATACCGATGCCGAAGGCATGAAACCGCATCCCGTACCGCAGGCGATGACAAAGGCCGACATTGAGCAGACTGTCGAAGAGTTCGCACAAGCGGCGCGCAACGCCGTCAAGGCCGGTTTTGATGGTGTCGAACTGCACGCCGCCAACGGCTATCTGCTGGAGCAGTTCCTGCGCCCCAACTCCAACCAGCGTGAGGACGAGTATGGTGGCAGCATCGAAAACCGTTTCCGTTTTCTCTCCGAAGTGACCCATGCAACACTTGAAGCCATCGGTCACAGCAAGGTTGGTATGCGTCTCTCACCCTATGGCGTCTTCAACGACATGCCGCTTTACGACGCCATGGAAGAGGATTACAAGTTTTTAGCGCTGCATATCGATGCGCTTGATCCCGTATACATGCATCTGGTCGACCACTCGGCGATGGGCGCACCCGTGGTACCCAACTCCATCAAACAGAGCTTTCGCGACTATTTTTGCGGCACCATGATCCTCTCCGGAGGATATGACGCCGCCCGCGCGATGAATGACATTGACACGGGCCGGGCAGATCTGGTGGCTGTCGGTCGTCCCTTTCTGGCCAACCCCGATTTAATCAGCCGCTGGCAGAATGGCTCACCATTGAACGAACCCGATACCGACACCTTCTACACCCCCGGCGCCAAGGGTTATACCGACTACCCAACACTGGCGTAACAGCACTCTTACCTTGCCCTCTACCCGAGAGGGCAAGAAACATCCGCCTCTATCCGTCATGCAGTCGATGCAGCCCAGATATTGCTTTATCATGCAGTGATACCGCATTAAGCGGCTCTTCAGACATTGGTTTACCAGGAACTCTTCACATGTATAAACACGCCTCACAGACAGGTCGTCTCGCGCAACTGGATGCGTTGTTTACCGAGGTGCATGTCAGTATCCTCAGCCGCCAGCACCCGATCAGTGGTTTGCTGCCCGCCAGCACCGCCATTACCGCCCATGGTGACTACACCGATGCCTGGGTGCGCGACAACGTCTACAGCATTATCTCGGCCTGGGCGTTGGGGCTGGCGTACCGCCATGTGGATAGCGCCGATGCCCGCGCCTATGAACTGGAGCAGGCGACGGTTAAAAATATGCGCGGCCTGCTGACGGCGATGATGCGACAGTCTGATCGGATTGAACGCTTCAAGGCATCGCAGCAGCCGGTCGATGCGTTACATGCCAAATACGATACCGCCACAGGCCAGGCGGTGGTGGGCGATGCGGAGTGGGGCCATCTGCAACTTGATGCCACCTCGCTGTTTGTGCTGATGCTGGTGCAGATGACGTTGAGTGGCCTGCGCATTATTGCCAGTCGCGATGAGGTCGATTTTGTTCAGAACCTGGTCTGGTATCTCTCGCGCGCCTACTCCAGCCCCGATTACGGCATCTGGGAGCGGGGCAACAAAATCAACCACGGCCAACCAGAACTCAATGCCAGCTCGTTGGGCATGGTGCTCGCCGCACTGCAAGCCGTGGATGGTTTTGATCTGTTTGGCAGCGATGGTGATGACCACAGCCGGATTTTTGTGCTGGCCGATGATATCGCCCGTACCGAGATGACCCTGAATGCGCTGCTGCCACGTGAGTCTGGCTCCAAAGAGGTGGATGCGGCGCTGCTCTCGGTGATTGGTTTTCCCGCCTTTGCCGTGCGTGATACCGCGATGGTGGAGACCATCGATCAAGCGATCAACCAAAAGCTGGGGGGACGTTTTGGCTGCAAACGGTTTTTACGTGATGGCCATCAGACGGCGATTGAGGACGAGGAGTCGCTGCATTACGAACCGGAAGAGCTGGAGCAGTTCGCCAATATTGAATCTGAGTGGCCGCTGTTTTTTACCTATCAACTGATCAACCGCTGGTTTGCCGGTGACCTGATGGCGGCAGAAGAGATCAATCATCAGTTAGTAGGGTTGGCAGTTGACCACGCAGGCCAGCAGCTGTTGCCAGAGCTCTATTATGTTGCTGCTGAATCTATCGAAAAAGAGCGCCTCAACCCTGGCAGCAGTGAGCGCATTGCCAACGAAAATCAGCCGCTGGTATGGGCGCAAAGCCTCTGGGTCGTTGGCCGGCTGCTGCTGGCGGGCGCGATTGACGTCAATGATCTTGACCCGATCAACCGCCGTCGCCACAGCAGTGGTCAGGCGATCAGCCGCGCGGTATCGATTGCGCTGGTGGCGGAAACGGCCGCTGTTGATGCAGCGCTTATCGGCATGGGCTCGGACAAACATGCGGTGGTAGGACAATCCAAAGTGCGTATCGGCTCGGTACGGGCGCTGGTGGAAAACCTGATGACCCTGGGTGCCAACGACCGGCTCGGACTCACCGGCCGACCACGACGCCGGGCACTAGGGCTGAGCACCGCCAAGGTCTATGAGATCGATGGCCAGCAGTGGCTGATCGTGCCACAACTGTTTGATACCGATGACTTCTACCTCACCCAGGATTTGGCCCTGCTGGTGCAGGAGCTGCGCTCGACCATCGAATATCTGCACCGTTACTGGCGCCAACCGGGGCGCCCCATCCTCACCATCATGATTAGTGAATGGATGCTGACCGCGCCAGACTTTACCGTGCTGCTGTGCTTCTTGCGTGATGAGTTAAGCCGGGGCCAGGTAGATGGCGTGCCGGTGCGCATGGATCGCATTGATGCACTGGTATCACGCGGGCATCGGGTGCGCCTGCCGGGAGTGATGGCCGGCTGGGTAAAACGGCCCGCCGCCCATGCACTCACCGTAGATGCAACAACCATCCAGCGGGAAGCGGTGAACAATACATTGATCAATCTCGCGGACGATCAACTGCTACAGCAATTTTTTGCCACCCAGGCCATTCATGAACGACTTGAGATCGTGACACTGCTGGCCGGGCGTCACCCCAATCTCGAACTAGCCGTGCAAGACGATGATGGTCACAACACCACTCTGGCCGAACTGGTCGATGGTCTGTTCCGTATGGCGCAACGCGCCCGTGCCTGGGGCGTGATGCGGCGCAGCGCCGAGCTGCGGGGCAAAGTGGATGCCTATCTGGATGTGGCGCTGATGGATCTGCTGGTACGACAAAAGCGGCTGGCGGTAGGACGCTCCTATAACAGCCAGGCGTTGATTACCGAGCCGTTATCCAACCGCGAAATACTAAGTCGAATTCGGCAGTTTTGTAATGATGATCCCCGCGAACGGATTCTGACCCAGGAGTTGATTATCCACCTCGGCGGCTGGATTCGCTCTGAACCGGAGCTGTTTGAAGAGGTGATCACACTGCGCATTGGCCCGCTGCTGCAAACATTGATAGCCCTCTATGCCCGCGAACATGAGGTGGCGCCCAGCCAGGCGTTTGATCGCCTGATGGAGCTGCCGCCAAGCATTCTCAGTGGCCGGTTGCGTAACGCCCTGGGATGGCGCGACAGTAGCTCACGACTCGAATCACTACGACTGGTCGGTGGCCCCGCCACGCTCGATTCAGTGGTTTTTCGTGCCGAGGATAATCCGGAATCCACCGCCGAGGATTGGTTGCATTGGCGCTGCATCGAAGGGGCCATCGGCCGTCTGCCGGAAACTTTTTACAGCGGTGTATGGGAGCTGCTGGCGCACATACCCGCACTGGTGATTGGGGATCGTTATAACCCCTGCAACACTCTTGAAAGCGCGTTGTATCGTAGCCAATCCACAGCCGGCGAGAAAAACTTTGCCGTCGCCATTGAACATATTCTGAACCGCATTATGGCGCCCGAATATCGCGAGCTGGTGATCGAGACACTCCAGGTTCTGATTCGGATTATCAAAAAGAATACCGACCTGCAGCTGCGCGATGCACTGGTGATTGATGTTCTGATCGGCCACGCCGTACGAATCGCCTGGTGTCAGGAGAGACCGCCCGAACATAGCCGCTATGACGAGGTGCGTGACCAGGCATGGAGTGCGTTTTACCAACGTCCACCGCATCAAGTCGCCTACTTTGTCACCGAGGCACTGGAGACCCTGCTCGGCATGGATGAGCCGCAGGCAATCACATTAGTAAAGGGGAAGAGACAATGATACTGGCAGGCGATATCGGCGGCACCAAAACCCTGTTAGCCCTGTATGACAACAGCGGCACACAGAAAATCTATCAGCAACGTTATGCCAGTAGTGCTTATCCACAATTTGACCTGCTGTTGACTGAATTTTTACAAGCAGCAGGCGACCATTGTAATGAAGCGTTCACCGCCGCAGGGTTTGGTATCGCTGGCCCCATCACCGGGCAGTTGGGCAGCCAGTCTGCAAACGCCACCAACCTGCCATGGAAAATGGATAGCGCCGTGTTATCCGCGCGACTGAATGGTGCACCGGTAGTATTTGCCAATGATCTGGTTGCCAGCGGCACCGCCGCCATCGCCTCCGCACCACAACAACGCATCACTCTCAACACACCTGCCGAGGCGCTCACCGCATCCCAATCCCCACTACAGCACATCGCCGTGATCGCCGCCGGTACCGGCCTGGGAGAGGCGCTGTTTTATGCCGACGGCCAACGCCACCACCCCATGCCAACCGAAGGTGGTCACTGCTCTTTTGCGCCCAACAGCCCGCTCGAAGATCGGCTGCTGGTCTATTTACGGCAGCGCCTGAATAGTCACATCAGTTACGAACGGATTCTCTCCGGCAAGGGCTTTGTCTACCTCTACGAATTTGCCCGCAGCGAAGGGTTGGCGCCAGAAAGCAAAGAGATGGCGACGCGACTCGCACAAGCGCCAGACCCCAGCGTCGTGATTACGCAACAGGCGTGTGCCGGCAGCGATGCCTTGAGTGAAATTGCCTGCCGACTGTTTGCGCGTATCTATGGTGACGAGGCAGGCAACCTGGCGCTTAAATGTTTACCGTTTGGCGGACTGTTTGTGGCGGGCGCCATTGCCGGTCACATTTTATCGTTTATGCAGAGCGAGTTCATGCACGGCTTTCTCGCCAAGGGCCGTTTTGCTGAGCTGCTAAACCGCATTCCGGTGTGGATAGTAGATGATCCAGAGCTGGCCTTGCAGGGTGCCGCACAACTCGCGGCTGAGCTGCACAACAGATAAGGATTCACGCGGGCATTGTACTCAGACCATCCATTACATTGCAGTGGTTGCCGATGCAGTAAAATGAGCGTGAGAAAGGGATGACGGCACCGCTAAAAAACCCGCCTTCCTTATCTCTCTTCGGAGAGTTTTTAAATACGCAGACATCAATAGATAGATTGATTAATATATTACCCGCATTCACCTATTAACGGCGCTGGCGCCGACTAAACCCGAGTCCCGCAAACCCTATTCCCAGCAGCGCCAATATCGTTGGTTCGGGAACGCTCAGAGCACCACCGCTGAAGCCACCGCTACCGTAGTCAACGAGGCTGGTATCGCCGGTATCATTAACGTACGCGATGCAATCGTTGGCAACACTATTTGTATCCAGTGTCACCGCAGCATTTAGCGCGATAGCCCTACCACACAGAATATTTGCCGCGGTATTCAAGGTGATGCTCTGATCCGCCAGGATATTTCCGACAAATAACGTACTGGTGCCCAAGGTAGCAGAACTGCCTACCTGCCAAAATATACCGCTATTGGCATCACCATTGAGCACGCTAACAACCGAGCCGCTTGCCGTCGTCAGCGTGGTTCCAATCTGAAACACAAAGAGTGAATCGGGATTTCCCAGCGTATCAAGAATAAGCGTTCCCGTTAGTTGCGCCGAGCTATCAAAATGATAGACGCCCGGTTGCAGTGTGAGTCCGCCTAGATCCTGGCCCGTCAAATCGCTAGTGGCTGGCAGATTAAAAAGAGTGTTGTATGCAGCAAGGGCATCAATCTGCGCCTGCTGTGCGACCGCATCAGTCTGGTGTATTGCTCCGGCGTTGAAAGTAATGCTGCCCGTACCAGTGATTGACGTCCCTGGATAGAGACCCAGATCGCCCCAGAGGGTGGTCGAACCAGTATCGGTCACTGTCGATTTACCCAAAACCGCGAAACTTTGCGCCGTGCCCAGCAGTGGCAGCGCCAATGCTGGAGAAGCGCCGTAAAGCACGCCGATCACTGCCAGTGAGAGGATAAATAACCGTTTTACTATTTTCATTATATGGACTCTAAGGTGCTGTTCATTATGCGTCACGGAAAGGGTCATTTACTAACGTGCAGACCCGGCACGTTAAAAGTACAAAAATAAGAAACCCACTACGGTTCTTGAACCGGTTTTGCTACCCGCGCAAGAACCGATCAACTTATACACCTCATTGGTTACATAACGATTATTAATAAAATAGTTCACCCGCGCTGGCAGCATAAGCCATGGCAAAATAATTCACCTATTTACCCATTTAAGGCCTATGGTGGTTGTCTCGCCTCCCGCCTGAGGCCTATGTACCAGGCGAAAAAATCTCAAAACATCCCTCCTACGCAACAGCACAAACAATATAAGGCATATTGAACCGTTTAGTGCAGCGCGAATAAAAGAGAACAACCCCCGGCAAAAGCATGACTTTTGTCAGCCAAATATCGTGTTAGCTATTACCCACGATGAAAAAACTCCCCAGGAGAAAATAATGAACATACACAACAGATACACAGGCCGAAGTTTATGGCTAGCCGTCCTTCTGCTTACTGCCTTTATAACAGGATGCAATAATAATGGCAGTGGCACCGCGCCAGCGGTAATCGCTACCAGTCCGGCGGACACCACCCTAGCTGTGGCGCTTAACAATAAAGTGGTTGCCACCTTCAGTGAAGCGATGGATGCCACCACAATCGACACCGTAAGCTTTACAGTAAAAGGTGCAGGCGAACCCGCGCTAACTGGCACCGTGACTCTGGACGCCGCATCCAATACCGCGAGTTTTACTCCCGGCAGCAACTTCACAGCCAGCACACTCTACACCGCCACACTTGGTCGTACGGTAAAAAGCGCGGCAGGCATCGCACTGGAAAATGACTACGTATGGAGCTTTACCAGCGGCACAACCACAGATACCGTCGCCCCGACTGTAAGCTCTACCAATCCTGCTGACACGGCCACAGGTTTTGCACTTAATGGCAACGTTAGTGCCAATTTCAATGAAGCACTTGACGCCACTACAGTGAACACATCGACATTTACGTTGAGCAATGGCGCCACAGCCGTTTCAGGCACAGTAAGCTACAACAACAAGGTGGCAACCTTTAACCCATCAAGTAATCTTACTGCCAGCACTCTCTATACCGCCACACTGACCACGGCGATCACTGACCACGCAACCCCCGCAAACCCACTGGCCGCTAACGTTGTGTGGAGCTTTACCACCGGTTCTGCCGCTGCTGTCGGGCCTGCCGCAGTCAATCTTAGAACCGCAGGAAACTTTGTGCTCCTGACTAAAACCGGCATCACCAACGTTCACACATCGGCTATCACCGGTAACATTGGCGCCAGCCCGATCACTGCCGCGGCGATGGATAATGTTTTCTGTACAGAAATAGTCGGCACAATCTACGGTGCCAATGCTGCCTATACCGGCAGTGGCGCTGTCACCTGCTTTGCGGGTGCTGCCTCTGACAATACACTGGTAGCCAATGCAGTGCTGGATATGGGAACCGCCTATAACGATGCTGCCGGCAGAACCACGCCTGATCATACTGAACTGTACGCCGGCGATATTAGCGCCAAGACATTGGCCCCTGGCCTATATAAATGGGGTACAAATGTGTTGATCAATACTGATGTCACACTCTCGGGTGGTCCCAATGATGTCTGGATATTCCAGATAGCGGGGGATCTTATCCAAGCCAACGGCAGCAGTGTGCTCTTAGCGGGTGGTGCAGTACCCAAGAACATCTTCTGGCAGGTGGGTGGCGGTACCGGTGTCGCCATTGGTACAACAGCCCATCTGGAGGGCGTAGTGCTTGCTGCAAAAGGGATTACGGTGAATACAGGGGCAACGGTTAATGGCCGGCTGTTAGCACAGACTGCGGTGACCCTGGACCAGAATACGGTTGCACAACCGGCGCAGTAAAGTATGCGTTATACCCTCTGAAAAGAGGGTGACAAAAAAGGACCCGAGAGGGTCCTTTTTTACGCCTGGCCTAGGTTCTGTTGACATTTACCGGAGCCAAATAAGCGCACCGACGAAAGACAAAAAACTCAGGTAGTTCACCGCCAATTTCTCGTAGCGCGAAAAGATTCGGCGATAGTGTTTGATCTTGCCGAAAATGCACTCAATCAAGTGACGTTCCTTGTATATATACCAGTCACAGGGGCGCTGCACTGTTCTGTTGGCGGTGGGTGGAATGACCGCAGCCATACTATTTTCCTTCAGCGTGTCCAGCAGCGCGTCGGCATCGTATCCCTTGTCAGCCAGC
>CAMTXZ010000019.1:0-40874 GCA_947085765.1 uncultured Chromatiaceae bacterium
AATCACACTATTTATCGAGCAACATAATCAGTCACCAAAACCTTTTGTTTGGACCAAAAATGTGGGTCAAATAATGGAGAAAGTGGGGCGAGCTAGAGAGATATTACAAAATGTATAATATATTCAGGACACTACACTAGGAGGGTATGTTGTTTTAACCGGGCTGTTTAAAATAACCTTCCAAGGAGTGGGGCAGGATGGTGTTTGATGACCGTTATGAGGTCTTTCTTGCGGATACGATGGAGGCAATGAACCTTCATTACCACTTGAGATACCAAGTGTACCATGTTGAAACCGGCTGGGAATCAGATGAGCGGATGATTGGTAAAAAGCTCGAGCGAGATAGATATGATGCTTTCTCGAAGCATTTTTTAGTCCGTGATCGCTTAACTCATGAATGGGTTGGGGGCATGCGTCTAGTAATCTCGTCGTTTGGCGGTCTACCTTTGGCGCGATTCGGTAAGCCCGACAAAGTTGCCGGTATTGAGCTGGATCAAAGTTGTTGTGTTGAGGTCTCCCGTCTGTTTATCCTGCCCGATTACCGGTGTGGTCGGCGCCAAGGGGGAGGGCCTGCGACAAAAAACCGTACGATTGCTTCCCGTTATGAGGTGATATTGGGTCTGATTCGTGCTGCCCGTGCATTCGGACTGAATCATGGCCTTAAGAGCTGGTATTTTCTGGTGGAACCAGGTTTGGCGCGCAGTATCTATCGGTTAGGCATTGATCTGCACTGTTGTGGCCCCGAAATTGAGTGCCATGGTATAAGGCGTCCTTACTATGGTGAGGTTGCCAGCTGTTTTGAGCGTATACTCTCCAAGCCTTCGGAGCTTTGCATGATGTTTTCGCGGAAGGAGACATATCGATCATTCTCTCAGTCCTCTGTCATTTATCCCCGTTTTGATGAGATAATACTCAGTCTTCGTGAGTCAACGCGTCCGAGCGTCTGCCCTTAAGTGTAATACCTTGAGGGCGGCCCCAGTAGCATGTGCACCCCCCCCCTTGATGTCTGTCTGTATAATTTTGGAGTGGCTTTGTAACGTCCGCTCGTAATGGCTCGGCCTATTCAGGGGTGTCAGCGAGCTGATACAATTCGTTGCCAAAGTAAGTTGTTGTTAAAGTTAAGCTCTTGGTTTGTCGAAACCTATTGAACGTCTCTGCGTAAAGGAAAACAACGTGCAAAATTACCGTTACAAGGCAATGGTCCGGATGCTTTGTTTAGTTGTTAGTGTTTGGGGGCTGAGTGGTTGCGCTACCAATGTTTCGTCGTCGACTGAGGCGACGTTGAATGAGGTCGCTGAGTACAACTACATTGTCGGGCCGGGAGATAACGTCAATATTTTTGTTTGGCGTAATCAAGAGGTGTCGATGTCAGTGCCGGTACGTCCTGATGGTAAAATCACCACCCCATTGGTGGAAGATCTGCAAGCAAGCGGCAAAACTCCTTCAGAGCTTGCCCGTGACATAGAAAAAGTGCTCTCCGCTTATATAAAGGACCCTGCTGTTACTGTGATTGTGACAGGCTTTGTAGGGCCTTACGATCAGCAGATAAGGGTTGTTGGGGAGGCCGCCAAGCCGCAGGCTCTGCCCTATCGGGTACGTATGACTCTGCTTGATGTGATGATCGCTGTTGGTGGCTTAACCGAGTTTGCAGCCGGTAATCGGACAACTCTCGTGCGCCGTATTAATGGTCAGGAGCAGAAGATTCAGGTTCATGTCGAGGATTTGATTAAAGATGGAGATATAAGTGCAAATGTCCATATGTTACCGGGTGATATATTAATTATTCCGGAATCCTGGCTCTAGTGCCGTTAAGCTTAAAAACCGAACTTGGCGCATAGAGGACATATGCAGGAAATTCTTATTCAGATGTATGGTTATCTCCGTGGGATCTGGCGGCGACGTTGGCCCATGTTGCTTATGGCGTGGTTTATAAGCCTTGTCGGTTGGGGTTTTGTGTTGAAAATGCCGGATCAATACGAGGCATCAGCAAAGGTGTACGTTGATACTGGTTCCATGTTACAGCCATTGCTGCGCGGCATTGCTGTTGAAAGCAATATGGGTGAACAGGTCGAATTGATCACCAAGACACTATTTTCCCGTCCTAATCTCGAGCAAGTAGCGCGTATGACCGACCTGGATCTGCAGGCGAAAAATGCGTTGGAGAGTGACGAGTTGATGGAGTCCATCAAGAAGCGTGTGACGCTGGATGGAGGGGGGCGTCAGAATATATTCACTATTGGTTATTCCGACGAAAGCCCTGAAATGGCCAAAAAAGTGGTGCAGGCGTTTTTGACTATCTTTGTAGAGAGTTCACTGGGGACTTCGCGTAAGGATAGTGATGTCGCACAGAAATTCATTGATGGTCAGATTCAGGAGTATGAGGCGCGTCTGGTCGAAGCTGAGGAGCGGGTTAAAGAGTTTAAGCAGAAAAATGTTGGTTTGATGCCGGCGACGTCAGGTGGTGACTACTTTTCCAGGTTAACAATAGAACGGGCTAACTATGAAACGGCACAGCAGCGACTCGAGGAGGTGATGAGGCGTCGTGATGAGATTAAACGCCAGATTCTCGGTGAAGAGCCGACCTTTGGTTTAGCCCCTTCGGCCAATATTTTTTCCGGTGGTATGTCCCATCCACTGGATAGCAGAATTTCTGAGATGGAGAGACAGATCGATGACCTGTTGCTCAAATACACTGATAAGTATCCTGACGTGGTTTCATTGAAAGATACCGTGCGGCGATTAAAAGAGCAGCGTAAACGTGAGTTGGATGAGGCCAAGAAGAAGATGCCGGAGCTGGTGGATGCCGGTCCTGCGTTACAGCAAAATCCTGTTTATCAGCAGATGAAAATCTCTTTGGGACAGGCTGATGCGGAGGTTGCATCTCTCAATGTACGTGTTCGGCAAGCCCGCGAGGGGCTGGACCAGCTGGAAAAGTTGGTGGATACGATTCCCGCGGTAGAGGCTGAGTTTCAACGCCTTAATCGTGACTACAGCATTGTCAAATCCAACTATGAGCAGCTGCTCTCCCGGCGCGAGTCTGCGCGTGTTGGTCAGGATGCCGAGGCATCAGGGGATAGCGTGAAATTCAAAGTGGTGGATCCGCCGCGTGTGCCTTTGGAACCGACTGGCCCTAATCGTAGACTTTTTATAAGTGTGGTGTTATTGGTCAGTTTGGCTGCAGGCATCGGATTGGCGCTGTTTATGTCCCAGGTAAAACAGACCTTTGATACACGGGTAGCGCTACGCGAGGCTACCGGTTTGCCGGTGTTGGGCAGTGTTTCAATGGAGTGGACGCCAGCGCAGCGCATGCGGCTAAGAATCGAGACTGCTGTGTTTATGGGAGTTAGCTCTCTACTCTTATTGGTGTTTGTAGTGGTCTTTTTGTTGCAGGAAAGGCTTGCGGGTCTGGTGGGACAGTTATGAGCACAATAGAAAAGGCACTGGAAAAACTCAGACAGAGTGCGAAGCAATCAAAAGACTCATCGGGAGCCTCTATCGGAAACAGGGTTGTAGAACGCCCCCCGGTGGCTATGGTGCAAGAGGCTGCCCAGCATTACGCTCCTGTTCAAAGTGATGAAGAGAGTGTTGCATCATCTGCCAATAGCGCGAGCAAAAACAGCAACCGTATGGTGTTGGATCTGGCCCGATTGGAAAAGATGGGCTTCCTAACACCGGAATCTGGTAGGAGCCAGCTTGCTGAGGAGATGCGCCATATCAAACGGCCATTATTGCTGAATGCCTTTGGTGATCACGTCGATTTTGGCAGTAATAACTTAAATTTGATTATGGTGACCAGTTCCAGACCGGGAGAGGGTAAAACGTATACCTCTTTAAACTTGGCAATGAGTATTGCCAAAGAGCGTGATAAGACAGTGTTGCTGGTGGATGCGGATGTCGCCAAACCTGGTGTAACACGTGTTCTGGGTATGGAGTCTGCCAAGGGGCTGGTGGATTATCTGCTTGACGATACCTTGTTTATCCCCGATGTCATGATGAAGACCAATGTCCCGAATTTGCGCTTTATTCCAGCAGGCAAGCGCCATATACACTCGACCGAACTGCTTACCAGCGAAAATATGAAACAGCTTACTGAAGAGCTGGCGACTCGTTATCCTGATCGGGTTGTGATTTTCGACTCGCCACCATTACTGGCAACCAGTGAGGCCTCTGTGGTTGCTGAACTCGTGGGACAGATTGTGATGGTGGTGGAAGCTGAACAAACCTCAAATGAAGAGGTGCAGGAGGCGTTGGCTCTGATTGCTGAAAACAAGATTCTGGGATTGGTTCTGAATAAATCCCGCGGGTCATTTGGTACCGACTATTACGGGTACTACGGCAAGTATGGTGAATGACGGGCTGGATTGTCTGTGAACAGACGAATGAAGGTGTGCAAACCAGGGCAGGTTCTGCTGCTGTGTGGGCTGTGTCTGATTGATTTGGGCAGTGCCTTTGCGGTTGAGTGGCAGATTACTCCGCAGGTCGAGGTTGCCGAGACCTACAGCGACAACATCACCCTGGCTCCTGACACCGCGGTTGCCAGCGATGATTACATTACTCAAATAACGCCTGGCATTGCGATCAAGGGTAAAGGCCGCAGGTTGACGCTTGACTCTAATTATACTTTGCAGAGTCTCTATTACGCCAAAGACTCTGCGCGGAATCAGACCTACAATCAACTGCATCTGGCGGCGAACGCTGAGCTGATCGATGAGTTTTTTTATCTCTCCGCCGATGGCCGGCTCTCTCAGCAACTGCTTTCTCCTGGTGCATCGGTGGCAGATAACCTCAATATAAACTCTGGTCGGGGTGACGTGGTGACAACACGCATTCAACCGAGCATTAAACATAGATTGGGCAAATTGGCGGAGCTTGGTCTCTCTTACTCGGAGGGCCGGGTGAACTATGGTAGTGCCGCTATCGCGGATGCCCGATTACAGGAGACGAAGTTTTTTCTGGGACGTGCCGAGGATTCAACCAAGCTTGATTGGCTGTTAAATTATAGTCAGTCACAGCAGTGGGCGACTGAGGCGTTGAGTGTTGAGCGCGAACAGAGTGCTGCGGTGTTGCGTTATCCGCTCTTTGACCATTTCAGTCTGATAGCGAATGGTGGTAAGGAGGAGGGGCGTATTAATAGTTTGCAAAACTATCAAAGCGGGACCTACTGGAGCGCGGGGGCTAACTGGCGACCCTCTGCCCACTTCTTGCTGGAAGCGGCCAGTGGTGATAAAGATCAGCAAGCACGTATGTTGTGGAACCCGGGTGTTAGAACTTCATTGAGCATCATTTATCTTAATCGCGATGTTGGTGTGCGGGCTAGTAATACCTGGACAGGTACGCTCCAACACTCCACCCGTCGGACGCATTGGATATTGACTCATGTCAAAGAGATCACCAGTGATGCTGCTTTAGCCTTTGTGTATCCAAATGGCGATACTATTCGGGGTGAGGTTTATCAGAGAATTATCGCGCTGCTTGGCATTACCGAACAAAGCTTTACGCGTTCGAATAGTGTGGGGAGTGTTACTTATTCCGCTAGAAAGAACGATTTCAGTTTGGGTGTTAGCGGCGAACAGCGTGATTATGCATTAAGTGGTCGCCAAGCTCAGCTGCATGGTGGTTATATAGGATGGCATCTGAGGCTCTCTCCTAAAGCCAGTTCGGATGTGAGGTATGCTGTGGACAGAGCCTCGGGAAACAGTACCATTAATGATGTGGAGACGGTGAGCCTGGTGTGGTCATTAAAGCGTTCGCTTGGAAAAGGAATAACCACCGGACTTGAAATGAGAACAACTGAGATGAATGGCGGCGCGGCTAATGTGACGCGTAGCGAAAACCGTCTCTCCGCCAACGCCAGGGTGATCTTCTGATTATGTATGAGTCATTTTATAAGCTGAGTGCCAAACCCTTCCAATTAAGCCCTGATCCGCGTTTCTTTTTTGGCAGTAAGGGCCATAAACGCGCTATGTCATATCTGCGTTATGGCCTCTCTCAGGGTGAGGGATTCATTATCATTACCGGCGGGGTTGGTACTGGTAAGACCACGCTGGTCAGGGCCCTGTTTGAGGATCTGGCCAAAGAAAACGTCGTTGCCGCCCAGCTGGTTACAACCCATCTGGAGGCGGATGATACCTTGCGGATGGTGGCAGCCTCATTTGGCCTGGCCCATGAAGGGGCGAGCAAGGCCTCGATTCTTAAAAACCTGGAAACTTTTTTGCTGGCGCGCGCGCGCGAGGGCAAGCGGGTATTGCTGGTGATTGATGAGGCGCAAAGTTTACCGGTAGGCTCCCTCGAAGAGTTGCGCATGCTCTCTAACTTTCAGGAGGATGGGCGGGCGCTATTGCAGAGTTTTCTGCTTGGCCAGGAAGAGTTCAAGGCAACCTTGCAGCTTGATGGTTTGGAGCAGTTACGTCAGCGTGTGATAGCGGCCTATCACCTTGACCCATTGGCGGTCGAAGAGTCGCGCGAATATATTGAACATCGCCTCAGACTGGTGGGTTGGAACCGTGATCCTGAGTTTACCGCTGCTGCCTATGGCGAAGTATATGCACACACTATGGGCGTGCCACGCAAGATAAATACCTTCTGTGATCGGCTTTTACTGTTTGGTTACCTGGAGGAGTTGCATCAACTCGATGTGCAGCAGGTGCAAGAAGTAATTGCTGAGCTGCAACAGGAGAGTCCCCTTATAAAGTCGGCTGTTAGCCGTGTTGACATTGATCCTGCTCCCGCCTCGCCTGTTGGGTTGTCCTATTCGCCGGAGCAGGAGCAGCGTGATGGAACCGAAACCCGTGTTGGGATTCTTGAGGATCGTATCGATATTCTGGAAAAGGCATTTCGTAGACTGCTGGAGACGGGGCGGCGTTAAGGCGGTATGAGATAAAAGGACTCCATGAGCATTGATAAAAAAATTAAAATAGTCTGTGTTGTTGGCGCCAGGCCCAACTTCATGAAGATTGCGCCAATCATCAGTCAGATGCAACGTGATGGCAGCAGATTGATTCCATATCTGGTTCATACGGGTCAACACTACGACAAGGAGATGAAACACAGCTTCTTTGAACAGTTAGGCATTCCCGAACCTGATGTTGATTTAGGCGTAGGCTCCGGCAGCCACGCACAGCAGACAGCAGAGGTGATGCGCCGTTTTGAACCTGTGCTTGATGAGCAGCAGCCGACTGCAATTCTTGTGGTAGGTGATGTCAATTCAACCATCGCCTGTGCGCTGGTTGCGGTTAAAAAAGGCATCCCAGTGATTCACGTCGAAGCCGGGCTGCGCAGTTTTGATCGGAGCATGCCGGAAGAGATTAACCGTGTACTGACTGATCAGATTTCCGATTGTCTGTTTACCACAGAGCGTATTGCGGCGGACAATCTGGCGCGTGAAGGTATTGCTGCAGATAAGGTTCAGTTTGTGGGTAATGTGATGATTGATACCTTGCTCAATAATCTGAAACGGGCAACGCCCTTTGATGAGACGCTTGGTAAATATGTCAAAGATGCCGCGTTGTATCGTAATGGTTTTGGCCTGCTGACGATGCACCGCCCCTCTAACGTTGATGATGCCACTGTGCTGGAGCGTTTGCTGGGTGCAGTAGAAAAGGTCAGTGAAGAGCTGCCCATCCTCTTTCCCATGCACCCACGTACGGCAGCCAAAATCGACCAGTTTGGGCTGTACTCTTATCTCGATAAAACCCGTATTCAACCGCTGCCACCGCTGGGCTATCTGGACCTGCTGGGGTTAATGGCCAAGGCCAAGTTGATGTTGACTGATTCTGGTGGCATTCAAGAAGAGACCACCGCATTGGGGGTGCCATGTATTACGCTACGCGAAAATACAGAGCGGCCTATTACGATTGATGAAGGTACTAATACCATTGTTGGTACCGATGCCCAGCGTATTGTAGCTGTTGCCCATGAGGTGATCACGCAGGGTGGCAAGAGCGGGCGTATCCCTGAGTACTGGGATGGCCAGGCCGCTGAGCGTATTGTCAGGTTGATAGAGCAACGTTATGCCAGGCAGATGTAACAATGACACTGCAAAATGCGATGACCGTAGATGTTGAAGATTATTTTCAAGTATCCGCTTTTGAAAAACATATTGACCGTGCCGACTGGGATCGTTTGCCACATCGGGTTGAGCATAATACCCACCGCATCCTTGATCTATTTGATGAGCATGGTGTCAAGGCCACTTTTTTCACCTTGGGTTGGGTCGCGGAGCGTTATCCGGATCTGATAAAACGCATGGTCAATGATGGGCATGAACTCGCTAGTCATGGCTATTCACATATACGCGTCACACAACAGACGCCGGCCGAATTTCTTGCGGATGTAATCAAAACCAAGGCGTTGCTGGAAGATCTCTCCGGCACACTCATCAAAGGTTATCGTGCAGCCAGCTACTCCATCAATGATTCCAATATGTGGGCACTGGAAATTCTGGCAGAGACCGGTCACCTGTACAGTTCCAGCATCTATCCGGTGAAACATGATCTGTATGGTGTGCCTGATGCGCCCAGGTTTGCATTTAGGCCCCATGGTGAAACGGGGATTCTCGAGATCCCTGTGACTACGGTTGAGTTGTTTGGCAAAAACTTTCCGTGTGGCGGTGGTGGCTTCTTCAGACTTTACCCGTATCAGTTTTCGCGCTGGGCGATCAACCGCATCAATCACCATGATGGGCAGTCAGGCATATTTTATTTTCATCCGTGGGAGATTGATACCGATCAACCGCAACAGAATAATATAGGTATGAAGACCCGATTCCGGCATTATCTGAATCTCGAGAAGATGCACGATCGACTCTCTCGACTGCTCCAGGACTTTGAGTGGGACAGGATGGATAGGGTATTCGGTGTCTAACATCAAAATAGCGGGTGATGATCGCCCGCCACTGTTATTTCTGGTACACCGCATCCCCTATCCACCCAATAAAGGTGACAAGATCAGGTCATTTCACTGGTTGAGTGCGCTGGCGCAGCGATACCGGGTATTTCTGGCGACATTTGTCGATCATGAAGCGGACTGGCAATATGTCGATGAATTAAAACGATACTGCCATGAGGTCTATGTTGCCGGGCTATCGCGGCGACGGTCGCTGTTGCGTGCCAGCTTGACCTTCCTGACAGGCGAGTCGATAACCAGACTGTATTATCGGCATGAAAATATGGCAGCATGGGTGAAGCGGGTTGTTGAGCAGAACCAGATAAAGGATGTTTTGGTATTCTCTTCATCTATGGCTCAGTACGTGGATGGCCCGCACTATAAACACCTCAATCGGGTCATCGACTTTGTTGATGTTGACTCTGATAAATGGCAGCAGTACGCAGAGTTTAAACCGTGGCCTCTGTCATGGCTTTATATACGTGAAGCGAAGCGCTTGTTGAGTTACGAGCGCTACATCAGTGAGTCATTTCGTAAGGTTTTTTTTGTCTCCAGGGAAGAGGCCAAGCTGTTTTCAACCAAAATGGCTGGGCAGCATCATTGGATAGAGTACGTGAATAATGGTGTTGTACCGTTATCTGCCGCTACCATTGAAGTGGATAACCCATTTGAAGGAGGGAGTGCCAAGCGTAATATTGTCTTTACTGGCACGCTGGATTATTGGCCTAATGAAGATGCGGTGCTGTGGTTTGTTGATAAAGTTTACAGCCGCTTGGCCGAAGTCGATGTTGATATCAGATTTTATGTGGTAGGTAGCAATCCGTCTCGGAAAATAGCGGCGCTGGAACGTATCAGTGGTGTGAGGGTGGTGGCCAATGTGGCTGATATAAAGCCCTATCTGATCCATGCAGATGTTGCTGTTGCCCCATTGCGGATTGCTCGTGGAGTCCAGAACAAGGTGCTGGAAGCGATAGCGGCGGGTGTGCCATGTGTTGCCTCTCGCAGGGCGATGGAAGGGATTAATGTTGACTGTAACTATCTCTATGAGGCGGGTGATGAAAAATCATGGTATCAACTCTTGAGACAAATTTTGCATCAATCACCTACCGGTCGACGTGAATCGCAGCGTGTCTGTCGAGGAATGGAACAGTACGATTGGGAACTCAGCGCTGTAAAGCTGCTGGAAATTATAGCTCGCGAAGACAAAGCGTAAATGGAGTTGGTATGGAGATAAAATGGCGTACATCAATCATGATGATTGGCGTGAGTGCGCTGGTTCTGATTGCCGCATTTTGGTCAACCTTTACCACGATGTATGTGACATGGTCTAATTCACAGACATTCACACACTGCTTTTTTGTCGCCCCGCTGAGTGCCTGGTTGATCTGGCGTGAACGACACCTGTTGCGTCCATTAAGACCCAATCCTACCTATCTGTTTTTACCGCTGTTGGCTTTTACAGGAGTGATATGGCTGCTTGCAGCCTATATCGACCTGATGTTATTTAAGCAGCTGGCAGTGGTCAGTATGTTTCTGGTGCTGGTGCTCAGTCTGCTCGGTTGGCAGGTGACACAGAAGATTATTTATCCGCTGCTGTTACTCTATTTTTTAGTGCCAGCTGGTGATGAACTCATCCCCTACCTTATCGATTTTACAGCCAACTTTACCGTCGCTGCAGTCAGGCTTGCAGGTGTACCTGTCTATCAGGAGGGACAGATGCTGTTTCTTCCCAGCGGCACCTGGTCTGTGGTCAAACAGTGCAGTGGCGTTCGTTATCTGATTGCGTCATTCATGCTGGGGTTTCTCTACGCCTATCTGAATTACACCAAACTCTGGAAGCGACTGTTATTTATTGCTGTATCGCTGGTGGTGCCGGTAATCGCCAATGGTATGCGTGCATCGATGATTGTGCTGATAGGCCATTATAGTGATATGACACTGGCGGTAGGTGTTGATCATCTTATCTACGGTTGGGTGTTCTTCGGGATTGTGATTGCGTTGATGTTCTATCTGGGATCATTTTTTGCTGATCCTGTCGCCACTGAATCACCGCTTACATTTGCGCTTGATAGTCATACAAATCGTGGTGGCTCCTCTAAAAAGGCGATGCTGGTTGTGGTGCTGGCCTTGCTCCTGTCCACGGTATGGCCGGTTTATTATAACTACTCATCTGCGCAGTCCCAAGACAATGGCAAAGTGTTCTCCCTTGAGATGCCGGATATTCCCGGTTGGGAACGACAAGAGACAGAGTTAACAAGTTGGCTGCCGTCGTATCAAAATTTTGATGCCGATATTGCCGCCACATATCGTAGCGAACAAGGCACGGTAAAACTCTATGTAGCGTATTACAATTCCCAGCAACAGGGTCACGAACTGGTGAATTATCACAATACGATGCTCTATGAGCATGATTTGGAGTGGCACATGTCTGAGCATGGAACAGCTATAGTTAATCTCTCTGGAGAGGATCTAAAAGTTACACGTATGGCGGTGAAGTCGGAATCAGAGAAGCTCTCCTTGCTCTACTTTAATTATATGGAGAGTGGCTTTGTCGCAGGTGATATAAAAACAAAATTGGCGGAGGCGGTGTTACGTCTGCGGGGAGTGCCAACCTACGGCGCATTGATTACTGTTATCACACCCTACAGCAATGATTCGGATGCATTGAATAATAGCTTTGCAGTGGCGGCGGCAGATGCAATTGCCTTAAAAATCAGGGCGGCGCATGGAGAGTAGTGTGCCGTTGGTGGTGCATGTCGTTTACCGGCTCGGTATTGGAGGGCTGGAGAATGGTGTGGTGAATCTCATCAATCATATGCCACCAGAGAGGTATCGACATGCGATTGTCTGCGCCACGGATTATGGTGACTTTGCCAAAAGAATCAGTCGCCAGGGCGTTGCAGTATATGCGCTGAACAAACAGCCGGGTAATGACCTGCGCGCTCAGTACCGTCTCTGGAAACTGTTACGACAGTTAAACCCCGCCATTGTCCACACCAGGAATATCGGTACTATCGAGTATGTGATTCCTGCGTTGTTGGCGAGAGTAGCGCGACGTGTTCATGGTGAACATGGCCGTGACATGCTTGATATTGATGGCAGCAATAAAAAATATCTCTTTATGCGTCGCCTCTATGCCCCGTTTGTTAACCGCTTTATCACTATGTCGCGTGATCTTGAGCAGTGGTTGGTGGAGGTGGTGGGGATTCGCCAGGACAAGGTTGCACAACTCTATAATGGTGTTGATCTAGAACGGTTTAAGAGTGCCGCAACGTATAGTCGTCATGATTTTTCTCTGAATAAAGATGATTTTGTGATTGGCACGGTGGGTAGATTGCAGGGCGAGAAGGATCAGGCCACCTTGATCAAGGCGTTTAAACTATTGCAAACAGATACAACTGTTCCAGTCTCTATGAAGTTGTTAATTATTGGTGATGGCCCCGAGCGTGACAGACTTGAACAGCTCGCGGTTGATTGTGGTATAGAGAATAAAATACTGTTTTTCGGCCCGCGTGATGATGTGGCTAGCATGTTGAGTCTGCTGGATCTCTTTGTCTTACCCTCGCTTGGCGAAGGCATCTCCAACACTATCCTGGAAGCGATGGCTGCTGCGTTGCCAGTGGTGGCAACCAATGTCGGTGGCAATCCCGAACTTGTTGACGAAGGGATAACCGGTTTACTGGTTGCGGCAGCCGATGAAAAGGCGATGGCTGATGCGATAGCAATGTATATAAAAACGCCCAAGTTGTTGTCACAGCACGGTGCCGCCGGGCGCAAAGTGGTTGAGGAGAAATTCAGTATCGCAGCGATGGTGAACCGTTATATGGAGACCTACGATGCCCTTTGATAGCGCTGGTTATTATTCCATTCCACCCTCAATATTAAAGATGAAAGGCTAAATATGTGCGGCATAGTGGGAATATTTAACCTGCATGGTGGCAGTGAAATTGATCGTGAGCTGCTCCACAGCATGAACGAGGTACAGCATCACCGTGGACCAGATGCTGGTGGGCTGCATATAGAGCCGGGCATTGGCTTGGGTCATCGGCGACTCTCGATCATCGATCTCTCCAGTGGCAAACAGCCGATGGAGAATGAGGATGGCTCCGTTATCGTCACTTTTAATGGCGAGATTTATAATTTCCCTGAACTGAGTGAAGAGCTTAAGGCCGCAGGCCATCAATTCAGAACTCATAGTGATACCGAAGTGATCATTCATGCCTGGGAGGAGTGGGGTGAGGCGTGTGTATTGCGTTTTCGTGGCATGTTTGCCTTTGCCATTTGGGATCGTAATAAAAAAAACCTCTTCCTGGCCCGTGACAGGCTGGGCAAAAAACCGCTGCACTACTCATTATTGCCCAACGGTGAACTGATCTTTGCCTCAGAGATGAAGGCGCTCTATATTCATCCGTTGTTGCAAAAGCAGCTAGACCCATTGGCGGTGGAAGATTACTTTGCCTTTGGTTACATCCCTGATCCACGCAGCATTTTTACAACCATACAGAAACTGCCCCCCGCACATACACTTCTGCTGCGGCAGGGTGAACAGATGCCGGCGCCAAAAGAGTATTGGGACGTATCATTTACACCGATAGCCATCACTTCGGAAGATGAAGTGGTGCACGAGCTGACCCGGCGCTTTAGAGAGGCAGTCTCAATCCGCATGATGTCAGAAGTACCACTGGGTGCATTTCTCTCGGGTGGTGTTGATTCAAGCGCCGTAGTGGCGATGATGGCGCAGGAGTCGACCACGCCAGTGAATACCTGTTCAATCGCCTTTCCCGATCCAAAATATAACGAGTCAGAATTTGCCCGTATGGTGGCGGAACGTTACCACACCAACCATCTGATGGAGACCGTCAACCCTGATGATTTCTCACTGCTCGATTCGCTGATCGATGTCTATGACGAACCGTTTGCCGACAGCTCGGCTATCCCCACCTTCCGGGTTTGTGAATTGGCCAGAAAAAAAGTTGCTGTAGCGCTCTCAGGTGATGGTGCGGATGAATATTTCTCAGGTTATCGCCGTCATCGTTGGCATATGAATGAAGAGAAGATTCGCGGTCTCATGCCCTATGCGTTACGTAAACCGCTATTTGGATTTTTAGGGCGCCACTATCCAAAGATGGATTGGGCCCCCCGTTACCTGCGAGCCAAGACTACTTTCCAGGGCCTGGCGCGTGAAAGTGCATCGGCCTATTTTCATACCGTTGGTGTCATCTCCGATGAGCTGCGGGAAAAGATCTATTCTGATTCATTTAAAAAATCGCTGGCCGGTTATAGAGGCATTGAGGTATTCCGTAAAGTGGCTGCCCGTGCGCCCACGGATCATCCACTCTCCTTGATTCAGTATCTCGATCTAAAAACATATTTGAGTGGTGATATTCTCACCAAAGTAGATCGAGCCAGCATGGCCAACTCGTTAGAGGTGAGGGCACCCCTGCTGGATCATGAATTGATCGAGTGGGTCTCTGGACTCAGTCCCGATCTGAAACTGCGGGGCCAGCAGGGTAAGTATATTTTGAAAAAAGCGATGGAGCCTTATCTGCCTAATGACATACTTTATCGCCAGAAGATGGGTTTTTCCGTGCCGTTGGCAGAGTGGTTCAGGGGGCCGTTAAGCGGCATGGTAAAACAGCGCATCACCCAGGGAACGTTGATGAGCACTGGTCTGTTTAATGAACGGACGCTTAATACCATGGTGACGGAACATGCCAGTGGTATCAAAGATCACAGTACGCCTTTGTGGACACTTCTGATGTTCGAACGGTTTGTCGACAAACATCTTCAGTAGCAGGTTGAGCATGAAAATACTCTATCATCATCGTCTCGGTTCAAAAGATGGTCAATATGTACATGTGACCGAGATCGTCAACTCACTACGTAAGCAGGGGCACGAGGTGATTATGGTGGAGCCAAAGATGCTCAAACATAATGCGTTCGGGGGCGAGACACCTATAGTAGCGATGCTCAAAAAATGGTTGCCGCAATTTATTTATGAACTTGCAGAGTTCTCATACTCTGTTATCGCCTTCATCAAAATCATGCTTGCGGCCAGCAAACACAAACCCGATTTTATCTATGAACGTTTTAGCCTCTACATGATTGCGGGAGTGGTGGCTAAACGGTTGTTAGGTATTCCGCTTATTCTTGAAATCAATGCCCCTCTTTATGAGGAGCGTTCGGAAGATCTTGTGGTGTCATTAAATAAGTTTGCCCGCTGGACCCAGTACTACACTTTTAAACATGCCGATATGTTACTACCGGTAACGGGAGTAATGGCCAATATTGTCAAACAATATGATGTGCCGAGCAGTAAGATTGATGTTGTTCAAAATGGCATCAATACAGAGGCATTCATCTACACGGATAAAAAAACCCACTATCGTGAAGCACTGGGGCTGCCTGATCGTCTCACCATTGGATTTGTTGGTTTCTTGCGTGGTTGGCATAAGCTGGAGTATTTGCTTGAGTCATTTGCCGAGGCAACCAAGGATAGTGATGCCACACTGCTGATTATTGGTGATGGGCCGGGCAAAGTGGAGCTGCAAGAGTTGGCAGGCAGGTTAGGGATCGGTGAACGGGTGCACATCACCGGTATAGTCGATCGTGATCAGATGCCTAACTTTATCGCGGCACTCGATATAGCCATTTTACCCAACGTAGTCAGATACTCTTCACCACTCAAACTTTTTGAATACCTTGCCATGCAGTGTGCGGTGATAGCGCCGGATAGTGAAAATATCCGCGAAATACTGGTAACGGGTGAAACAGCACTGCTGTTTGAAAAGGATCAGGTGCAGCAACTTAGCGCAGCGTTGGCAGGTCTAGTGCGAGATAAAATATTGAGAGAGAAGATTGCCATGGCTGGGCAGAGATTGATCGGATCAGCAGGATATACCTGGGATGAAAATGCTAGAAGAATCGTAAATCATGCCCAGCTTCTTATAGCACAACATGTTACATAGACCTCAATCATGAGAGATCTGTTAATCACACTATTCATTCTCGGGGCGATCCCCTACATCCTGCAACGACCACATATTGGTATCCTTATGTGGTCCTGGATTGGTTATATGAATCCCCACCGTTATGGCTGGGGATTTGCCTACAGCATGCCGTTTGCACTGATTACGATTGTTGCTTTATTAATTGGCATGATTTTCAGTAAAGAAAAGAAAACACTCCCGGTCACGGGAGTCACAATTATCTGGATACTGTTTTTTTTATGGGCCGTTATATCAACGCTGTTTGCCACCAATATTGATAATTCACTGATAGAGTTGAATCGCTTTTCAAAGATTCAGTTTGCAGTGCTCTGTACATTATTACTGATGACCAACAAAGAGCGATTAATGCAGTTGGTCTGGGTGATTGTAGTCTCCATTGGATTTTTTGGTGTGAAGGGTGGTATTTTTTCGATAGCACACGGTCTCCAGTTTAGAGTTAATGGCCCACCTGAATCCTTTATCTCCGGCAATAATGAGATTGCCTTGGCAATTCTTATGATTATTCCGCTGATGTATTTTCTTAAACTCCACACTCAAAATAGATATATCCGTTTGGCATTGCTAGGAAGCATGGTGCTTTGTGCGATAGCTGTGATTGGTTCCTACTCCAGAGGAGCCTTGCTTGCGGGGGGCGTGACACTGATATTTTTGTGGTTTGGCATGAAACATAAAGTTTTGACTGTTGCTGTTGTATTGTCATTGGGCCTGGCGATTGCTCCATTTATACCAGAGCAGTGGTATAACAGAATGAATACCATAGAATCATATAGTCAGGATGCTTCTGCTTTGGGGCGAATTAATGCCTGGCACATGGCAGTTCGACTCGCAAATGACAGACCGTTGACTGGTGGTGGGTTCCGTTCCTTTACGCCAGAGAATTTCAAAAAATATGCACCAGACCAAAATGATGTACATGACGTACATAGTATCTATTTTGAGGTGTTAGGTGAAATGGGGTACGTAGGGATATTTCTATTCCTTGTACTATGGTTGCTGGTCTTTATTGAATCGCGATATGTTTATAAATGGGCAATAAAAAATGAGGAGCTTAAGTGGCTGGCAGACCTGGCTAAAATGTCACAAGTGGGTCTCTTAGCCTATTTATCGGGTGGCGCATTCCTTGGTTTGGCTTTTTTTGATCTTCCCTATCATTTAATGTGCTTGATCGTGCTGTCAGGTGTGATATTGAGAAAACACCAGAAGGAGTTTCCTGAAAAAACATTTAGAAGAGCGAGAGTGATGACAAATGCTAATAAGCTGGATAGCGCACATTGATCAATGGAGAGCTTTTGGTTTCATGGATGCCTGGTATAGAAAATATGTAAATGGTTATATAAATTTGAAAATGAGTCTCCGGTAAATAAAGTTGAGGTATGTATGTTAAACCTTCCATTTAGAGTTGCGGCTAAGTATGCCTTACCCGGAGCAGCGTGCGGACGGTTCCATATCTTTATATTTCATCGGGTGCTGGCTCAGATGGACCCATTGTTTCCAAATTCAGAACCAGATATCAAGCGCTTTGATAAAATAGTAAGAGCCATATCAAGTGTATATAACGTGCTTCCACTAGATGAGGCGGTTTCTCGTTTGCATAGTGATACGCTTCCAGGCAGAACGGCATGTATTAGCTTTGATGATGGCTATTTAGATAATTATACAAACGCCTTGCCGGTGCTGAAAAAGTATAAAGTCCCAGCAACAGTATTTATAGCCTCGCATTATATGCAAGGTGAGATAATGTGGAATGACCGGATAATAGAGGCGGTTAAACAGTTCGATGGGAAACTTGCGTTGCCTTCACTGGGAGTAAATGGATACGACTGCTCCTTGCTCGAGAATAAGCGCCAGATTCTACGTGTGCTGGTTGATAAAATTAAATATCTATTACCAGCAGAACGACTTGATGCGGTCGATGAGGTGGAGGTTCTGACAAAGTTCAAACACAAAAATCGTATGATGATGTGTGAAGACGAAGTCAGAGAGTTACGTAAAAGTGGGATGCTTATTGGTGCACATACACAAACACATCCAATTTTAACCTCTCTTGATGACGTGGATTCCAGGCGTGAGATAGAAAATAGTAAAAGTGACCTAGAGGCAGTTCTTGGAGAAACGGTTATATCTTTTGCCTATCCGAACGGTCGGTATGGGCGGGATTACAATGAGCGCCATGCGTTAATGGTTAAAGAGGCAGGGTTTGAGTTTGCCGTATCTACCAATTCCGGTATCGTCAAAAAAACAGACTCCTTATACGAGCTTCCAAGATTTACCCCTTGGGATATTAATATCAGTAAATTTATTGCACGAAGTATCTATGTTGCACTAGGAAAATAGTTGAATATCTAAATTTAAACGGTTTATAAAGCACATAAATATACGAGTAGGCAAAACAATGCTGTTTAACATGAGAAGAGAATTAAATAGAAAGCTCTTTAACTTCATGACTGCAAGCGTCAGAAACAAGTTAAATATTAAGATTGATGTCGATTCGAATTTTGTAATTCTGACGCAATTATGTTCTTCAGATATCAATATGTATCTGGTCGCAATGGCATCGTTCTGCAAATTTTTGAAGCCGAAGAGTGTGCTGGTGGTCGCTGATAGATTGAGTGTGGATGAGATTGTCCTGCTTAAGAGTTGTGTAGAAGGGCTGACTATTATCCCCATCGCTGAAGCAGCCTGTCCAGGCTTGCCGAAAGGGGGGTGTTGGGAGCGTATTGTCACAATCCATAGGTTGCTTTCTGATAATTATGTAGTGCAGCTGGATGCTGACACCGTCACGCTCAAGTATCCGCATGAGGTTGTCGCGGCGATTAATGAGAATATAAGTTTTACCCTGGCCACAAGAATGGGTTATGAAAAATGGACGTTAGCAGAGACGTCGGAAAAAATATCTGAGATAGACGGTGATCATGTTCAGCTCCTGGCTGAAAAATCGTTTACGAAAATGGCTGATGCCGATACACGATTATATGTGCGTGGTTGTGCTGGTTTTGCCGGCTATGGAAAAGGTTCTGCGACGCTCGATTCGCTTATTAACTTTAGTTCAGAAATAGAGGGACTTATCGGAAAAAGTAGCTGGCATCAGTGGGGCAGTGAGCAGGTCGCCTCCAACTATGTTATTGCAAATGTACCAGGCAGTGTGATTCTACCTTTTAATGAGTATCCATATTATGAAGTTGGATTGAATGCAGATGCACCAAAATTTTTACACTTTATAGGTGGGAGTCGTTATAAAAGAGGCGTTTACATGATGCTCTCAAGAAAGATAATTTCGCAGATATAAAGAGGTGTTCTGTTGGCAGCTATAAAATTAATGATGTTTGGTTTTGTCATTGGACACTTTATCTACCCATAAGGAGGTTGTAGTGATCCCAATCCGTATTAAGCAGTTTCCTCGATTTATTCAGCAGAGTTATGAACGTACCGTTGTTTTGAATCGAGAAGCAACGGCGGACATC
Organism: uncultured Chromatiaceae bacterium; assembly: GCA_947085765.1. GTDB lineage: Bacteria > Pseudomonadota > Gammaproteobacteria > Tenderiales > Tenderiaceae > JAKFXL01. The sequence continues at coordinate 19,355 of CAMTXZ010000019.1, forward strand.
ACCTTTCATCTCTGTTTTTTTAGCTGTCACTCATACTTTCGCTATTTGTACTGCTCTTTGCACAGTATTGTTAAACATATGCAAGGGATTTCATTCAGGGTGATCGTGTTTAGTGATGAAGATCAGCCGCTCTCTGCTGCTCAAATCGAAACTATTTTAGCGCTTATTCCTAACGCACAGGTAATTCCCTGGCCGAAAAGTATGGGTTGGGGAGAAGAGCAGATTGGTTGGATATGGAAGGCGTATGGACTTGCTGCTGATGGAGTGAGCGACAATGATTATATTGCACGTATAGACTCTGATGTGTTCTTTTTTAACGACAGAGTATTTCGTGCTGTGGCCAATAGTGATGCAGATTTTATTGGTGATGGCCATTTTGTTGATTTTGAGTATTGCCAGGGTGGTTGCTATTTTTTTAGGGTATCTGCTGTACGAAAAATTTCGGAGATGATTAATGGTGAGACCATGGCGGCACTTTTGAAAAATGTAGAGGTGGTTGTTGAAGATGTTGCCGCACACTATTTTGCTAAAAAGCTTGATCTTGTTGTGTGGCAAATCTGGTTTATGATGTTTCCAGATGAGCTGAGAAATGCTGGCGGACTAACGTCCTGGCAGAGATGGAAGTTCAGTTGTGCCCACTTTGTAATGAAAAACAAGACTGAAATGTTGAATGCTTATAAGAGTGAGGTTTTGAAGGACCAGCCATCAGAGGGTTATATGCAAGCACTTGAGGTGGTATAGCGTAATTATTTTCTGCCTGAATATGCCAGCATTGTCAGAGTTTTTAATTTTCCATACATGATATTGAGGACATTAAATATTATGAGTTTTTTTCAACACGACAAAGCACTGGTAGAAACTAAAGAGATAGGTGAGGGCACAAAGGTGTGGGCATTTACCCACATATTGCCTGGCGCCAGAATAGGAAGTAATTGCAACATCTGTGACCATGTATTCATAGAAAATGATGTGCTGGTTGGCAATAACGTCACCATAAAATGCGGTGTGCAGTTGTGGGATGGTGTACGCATTGAAGATGACGTCTTTATCGGGCCAAACGCCACCTTTACCAACGACATGTTTCCCCGTTCAAAGGTCTATCCAGAGAAATTTTTTCAAACCGTAGTAAAAGCGGGTGCTTCAATAGGTGCAAATGCGACTCTCCTGCCCGGCATCACTATTGGCGAGAATGCTATGGTAGGTGCCGGAGCCGTAGTGACAAAAGATGTACCTGCCGGTGCCTTGGTAGTTGGCAACCCGGCCAAAATCATGAGGCAAGTATGAATTTAGAAAAATGCAAAATAATCGATTTGCCTAAAATTTCCGACCCCCGTGGCAATTTAACCTTTATCGAAGGTGGTCAGCACATCCCCTTCGATATACGTCGTGTCTATTATTTGTACGACGTTCCAGGCGGCGCAGAGCGTGGCGGTCATGCACATAAAGAGCTGAGCCAGCTTATTGTCGCGATGTCGGGAAGTTTCGATGTTATTTTGGATGAGGGTAATGAAAAAAAACGATTCCATTTGAACCGTTCGTATCAAGGCCTTTATGTCTGCCCGATGATGTGGCGTGAACTGGATAACTTTTCTTCAGGTTCGGTCTGCATGGTTTTAGCTTCAAACATATATGAAGAGACGGATTACTACCGCGATTACAACGAATATTTAAAAGTGATAAAAAAATGAGCGTTCATTTCCTGGATTTACATGCCGCCTATCTCGAACTACAACCTGAAATTGATGCGGCAGTCAAGCGCGTACTGGACTCCGGCTGGTACATCCTCGGCGCAGAGGTGGATGCCTTTGAACAAGAGTATGCAACCTACTGTGAAGCACAACACTGTGTTGGCGTGGCAAACGGGCTGGATGCCTTGCATCTGTCACTGCTGGCGCTGGGAGTAGGGGCTGGCGATGAAGTCATTGTTCCCAGCAACACCTACATCGCCACCTGGCTGGCAGTCAGTCAGTGCGGCGCAACACCGATTCCAGTGGAGCCGGATGCATCGACTTACAACATCGATCCAGCACTGATAGAAGCGGTAATTACGCCACGTACCAAAGTCATTCTGCCTGTTCATTTGTATGGTCAACCTGCTGACATGGACCCGATTTTGGCGATTGCGCACAAACATGGTTTGAAGGTGCTGGAAGATGGCGCTCAGGCTCACGGCGCGCGTTACAAAGGAGAACGTTTAGGCGCCCATGGCGACGTGGTTGCGTGGAGCTTTTATCCGGGCAAGAATCTGGGCGCATTTGGTGATGGTGGTGCGATCACCACCAATGATCCCGAAATTGCCGAGCGCATCCGAGTATTGCGCAATTACGGTTCGCGGGTGAAATACGTTAACGACGTGCGCGGCTTTAATAGCCGTCTTGATCCAATTCAAGCCGCAGCTCTGCGTGTAAAACTCAAAGTGCTGGATGCATGGAATGAAAGACGGACAGAGATTGCCAACAGCTATCAAACAGGGTTGGCAAGTATTGGAATTATCCTGCCTTTTGTGCCTGAATGGGCCGAACCTGCATGGCACCTTTATGTCGTACAACACCCGCAACGTGACGCCCTGCATAAAAAATTGGGTGAAGCAGGTATTGGTACGCTAATTCATTACCCCATTCCACCACACCTCCAACAAGCGTATGCATCAGCAGGCTATGTCAAAGGTCAGTACCCCATTGCAGAACAGATGGCCAATCAGCTGCTCAGTATGCCTATGGGGCCACACCTTAAATTAAATGATCTTGAAGTGGTGATCTCAAATATATGTAAGGTTAATAGATGAAAAAACGAATAGTTAATCGCCTATTGAAAATATTGGGGCGAATACGAGTCAGATTTTACGAGGTATTATTAACAGGTCATTTCCAAGGGATATGCTTTAAAAAATCAGCCTGTTGATATTGAAGGTGATGGGGTGTTAGCGAACAAATAGATGTGTTGATGTGCCAGCGTGATTTTACGGAAAGCTATAATATTCATTGGATTTGATGTTTATCTCAAGCCACACTTTGGCAGATTAAACTCTAATTCGAAACGGAATTTGAGACGGAAATATTTAATTAGGTAGTTTTGTAGGTCACTTCGCTGGGCAGTCTTGTGAGTTGAAATTTCATGATTACTTATAATTTCGATATTAATGTTTGGTGAAAGCTATGAACAATGAGTATCAAAAAGGGTTAATTTCCGTGCTTGTGCCATTGTACAACCATGAAAAATATATCCAGGAAACTATTAGAAGTTTGATTACGCAGACGCATAAAGAGATCGAATTGATCGTTATAAATGATGGATCTCCTGATGATTCACATCAGAGAATGCAAGAAATTGAGAAAGATTGTGTTTGTCGATTTTTTAAATACACTTATATAAATAAAGAGAATGAAGGGCTTGTTAAAACTCTAAACAGAGCTATCACTTTTGCTCAAGGTGAGTTTTTGTACATTATAGCGTCAGATGACGTTGCTGAGAAAGATGCCTTAAGCACTCTGTACGAGTTTCTCTCAAAAAACCCTGATTATGGACTCGCCGTTGGTGGAAACACCTTGATTGATGGTGATAGTAATGTCTGTTATTGGAGTAAAAACCGCGAAATTGTTTATTCAAAGGAAGAGGCTGCCTATCTATCATTCGATGATCAGTTAGTAAAATCCAGGTATGACATAGATTTTGATTCTGATCAATTTGGTGAGTATGGAAATATTTTACGTGGCAATCACATACCTAATGGTTATCTCTTGGATAAAAGAACAATAGATGAGATTGGCGGGTACTCTGAAAGTTCGCCATTGGAAGATTTGTATTTAATGTTGCAAATATCGAAACGAAAAAAAATGAAGTTTATTAGAAAACCTCTGTTTCGTTACCGTTGGCATGGCAGTAATAGCATAAAAAATAATATTGCAATTGGTCAGTTGCAACAACAAACCATAAGACAAGAGAGGGGATACTGTTTCAGAAATGGATTTTTTGTTTTATGGCTTAAACGCGCTTATCTGCCGGCATATAGATATTATTCAGGAAAGATCCGTGAGTTATTATCTTAATATTTGTAGTGCACAAATAAAGATAGCGGTTTGAATTGTGATGCCCTGGTGTTTTTCTTTCGCATAATCAATAGAAAATAGCTCTGCCATCATAAGGGACATTGTGCCTCCTGGTTTTGGTGCGTTAATTTTATGCCAGGTAAAGTACCCCTGATTCTATAGATGGGCTATGTTTTTTAAGATCAAATGATGTCGTGTGGCGAGTGGCTAATTAATCATGAACGCCGAAGTCGACTTGTAATATCACCGAGAAGCGATATTGTTTTTTGTTTTGCTATCAGTAGAAGTATTAATGCATACAATACTATGCCCGCCAGAATGCTCATAATCAATCTTGCCCAAGGTGAATAATCATCAAGTAGATTGGAAATTCCAGCTACAGCGAGCGCCATTATGATAGAGGCAAATGCCCATGGTGCAAGCTCAAGAAAGAACTTTGATGATGCTAGCTTAATTTCACGACAGGCCAACATGCTAGTGATTATATATGAGGTTATATTCACCAGAGCGTAGCCAATGGCAGCGCCCTCGATGCCGTATTTTACGCCATACCAGAGTGCCAGCCCGATAGCGGGAACAGTTATGAGTGTGATACGCAACAGAATATCTGCCCGCCCAAGGGCCATCAGTACCGTGCCTGCTGTTGTGAGTACACTCTGTACTGCCATGACAACACACAATATACGCAGAACGTCGGTTGCTGGAATCCACTGCATGCCAAATACCACTGGCACCAGATCGGGCGCAACGGCAATAACACCTGCCATGGTGGGAAGACTGACAATTGCTATGGCCGAACTGGCTTTGATCCAAATGGCGGGTAGTCGTGTCGGCTCATCGCGCATACTTGCTAATGTAGGAAACATTACCTTAACAATGACTGAGCTGATCTGGAAAAGTATGCTGCCAGTGATACCCGATGCCAGGTTGTAATGTCCTAACGCAGTTGCGCTAAGTTGTTTTCCTAATATAAATGCATGCAGGTTGCGGCCAATACTGGAGATCAGGCTGACACTTAGCATCTTCCAGGAAAAACTCATCATACCCTGTACACTTATCAATTTCGGCATCCCTGTTGGCCGCCAACGGGAGAAATAAAACAACATTAAACCTGTGATGATGTTACCTATAGCAGGCTGTGATGCTAAGGCCCATACGCCTGTTCCCGCTACGGCAAGTGAGATAGCACCAACTGAAGCAAAGACGCTGCCAATAATTTGAGCAATGGTGATTTCGCGGAACTTCAGATCTTGTGTTAAAACTGCTTGAGGTACAACTAAGCTGGCACAGATAAGCATGTTGATTGCGAGTGGAATGACGAGTAGAACGACTTCGGGGCGGCCATAAAAATTGGCCAGCAGTGGTCCACCCAGCATAAGCAGTATTGCTATGAGACTGCCAACACCCATGGTGAGCCAGAAACATGTAGTGAGTGCTACGGGAGATTTCTCTTGGCGTTGAATGATTGCCGCCCCCAGCCCGAAGTCCGTCAAAATTTGAGCGATTTCAGCAGCAGCAAAGGCTAGTGCAAACAGGCCAAAATCATCAGGGAAGAGTGTACGTGCGAGAATTATGTTGGTTGCAAAAGCAAGCGCCTGGCGCAGCATTTGGCCGCTGCCAAGCCATGCTGCGCCACGTACGGCTCGAGTGCCAATGTCATTATTCATGTTCTATGTGATGGTCTGGTTTCAGGTATTATATGCAAGGTAAATGTAACGATCTGCATTGAGAGTATTGTAATCACTTTGTTGTTTTTTCGACATGAATGCTATCGATAAGTGTATAGAGATTAGTTGTGGTCTCTTGCCAGTCGAATTTTTGAGCGTAATCTCGGACGGCTTCTTTAGAGGGGTAGTTTTGGCGTAATTTTTGGATGCCTGAAACTATACCGGTTGAACTGCGATCATTTATGAGCTGACCAGCTATTTCATTTAATACTACCTCTGGTGTACCGGAGACCGCTGTTGCAACAACGGGGGTGCCACAGGCCATAGATTCTAATAATACATTGGCCCATCCTTCACGGCTGGAAGCTAGAACCATACAGTCCGCGGCACTATAGTAATCTGCAAGCAGATTTTGTTTGATCCCCCCTGTAAATATGACACGATCATCCAGTTGATGTAATTGAACCAATGATCGTAACTCCTTTTCCATTGGTCCATCTCCTACCAATATTAATTTCACATCAGGCATTTGGATAAGTGCTTCAATGACGTAGTGGTGCCCCTTGCGTTCGATAAAATGGCCGACTGAAATAAGAGTAAAGCTATTTAATCCCAGTTTTTTACGCATTGCTTCACGATTGCGTGGACTGAATGTTTCGAGGTCAACGCCATTGCGCATCACCAGATTATTACTCTGTTTTACCCCAAGCTTTGTGATCTCTTCTGATAGATAGCGGCAGACACTGATAACAGCAGTAGCTTTATTGATGGCCCATTTAACTAACCGACGTGGTAGCCAGTAGTTAGGATAAAGAGTGATGTCATTGCCCCGTGCGGTGATGATGACGGGGATCTTGAGAAGCTTTGAAAATAATACCGCAACCACTCCATCCGGGTAGATGAAGTGACCATCAATGATATCAAAGCTATGTTGCTTGTGTAGTCTACGAATGGTGGGCCAGAGAGAGATAGCCATCAGCAATGGCGCTAAATTCATGCCAATTTTTGGTAATACCAAATAGCGTGGATGGTGGATGGTGATGCCATGGCGTACTTCACTCTTTGGCACAGCAGCAAAAATCCCATATTGACCAAATATTTTATGTTCGATAGGAAACCAAGGAACAGGTGCAACGACTATGATCTGCACAGGCCTGTTTTGTAGCAGCTGCTTCATTCGACCCTCAACAAATATCCCGTGCCGTTGCTGCTGCTGGTTTGGGTAGAGAGTGGTGAATGTGAGTATGCGTATTTTTTTAGAGAGGTGACTTTTTGATAATGCCATAATGGTGCTTCTTGAATAGATAAAATAGACCCTTAAGGTGGCTAAAAAAGAACTTGTTTAGCTTCTTCCGTGAAATTTCCTGGGCATCATGCACAATATGAACACTTGGATCGTAGACAATCCGATAGCCCTGTTTTTTTATACGGATGCAGTAGTCTACATCTTCTGGTGAGTAAAAAATATTTTCATCAAGCACGCCTACCTTTTCAATTAAATCACCTCGAAAAAGCCAAAAAGCAGATATTGCATAGTCAACATCAATAGGCTGTGTCATAAATTTGTGAGGAGATTTTTTCTCTTCAGTTTTAAGGAAAAAATAACGTATAAACTTGCTTGCCAGTGTCGGAAATGTGTCGGTAGATTTCTGGAAACTTCCGGATGGGTAGAGTACCTTTGGAACGATCATGCCAATCTCGGGATTTTGATCAAGTGTATTATAGAGATGGTCAATCGCATCACTGTTTATATAGGCATCAGAGTCGAGTATCAAAACCTGCCGGCTGTTTATCTGATTAAGGGCATAGTTTCTAGAGTGTGTAGTCCCGGTGTTTTCAGTAAAAAATTTAAGTGTAATATGATTTGGATAGAGCGCCTGAAATGCTAAAAGTTTATTGGTGCTGCCATCCTTAGACCCATTGTCTATTACATATATATCAAAAGAGTATTTACTGGTCGGTATGGCTTCAATAATAGAGTTGATGCACTTGTCTAAATAGTGTGCCGAGTTGTAGCTGAGTATGACAATACTAATGTCGAGAGGATTTTTAGTTGCCATTGGTTAATGATTCCTTGATTCTAACCATTCATTCAGTACAGCTAATATCCAGACCATGGTGCCATAATATGACGCAGAGTCCTGGGTTCTATGAATCTTTATGATGTGATCAATAAACTCTGGCTTGATATATGCCCGTTTTTTGAGCGCATTCAAATTATCGTAGATATGCTCCTGCATAACAGGGGATTTTTTCAGCCACTCACCAAAAGGCAGGCCAAAGCCATGTTTCTTTTTATTGATTATCTGTTCGGGTAAAAAACCGCGCAGGCTCTGTTTGTAGAAGTAGCGAAGATGTTGTCCTTTTAATTTCAGGTTTGAGGGGATTTTTGTTGAAAGCTCGACCAATTCATCACTAAGCATTGGGTAGCGTACAGCCATTCCAGCCATGGCGCACGCGCCATTGACCTTAACCAGATCATTGTCTGCCAGCGTGGATTTCCACTCCATATAGAGCATTCGGTTGAGCATGCTGGCATTGTGAGGACGATTGTAGGCGCAGCGCTTTTCATTTAGAGGGTATTCTTGATCAATGCTGGTGAGAAAGTTTTCGTTAAAAATTTTTTCAGCAGAGAAATAATTAATAAAGTTATAGCGTTCCATTCGATCAGGCATAGGGGTATTGGCCTGTTCGATGTAACTCTTGAATTTAGCAAAAGGCTGATGCCGGGTGTGTGCCATATCATTTAATAGTAATGCTTCGATTAGATGTTTTCTTAATGCGGCAGGGATCTTTTTATATGGCTCAAACAGATACTGTTTGGCATAGCGAACATTGCCAGCAAATAGTTCATCACCGCCATCACCGGCCAAAAGGGTAGTCATGCCATCCTGTCGAGCCACCTTTGCACATAGATAGGTGGGGATGGCTGATGAATTGCCAAAAGGTTCATCGTATCCTCTGACTACATCAGAAAATGCACTGGCAACATCGCCAGGGGTGACGTAATAGCTTTTCAGATGTGTTCCAAAGTACTTGGCAGCTATTTTTGCGTACTCGGTTTCGTCATAACCAGACTCTTCAAATCCCATGCTGTAGGCGTTGACAGTGCGGCTTGTATTACGGGCCAGATAACCCGTTACTGTTGAACTGTCGAGTCCGCCACTGAGGAATGTTGCTGTGGTTTCAGAGGCATCATGTTTCATTACTGATTGGCGGAGTGCCTCGCGGGTTCTCTCTTTTAGTGTATCTAATGACTCGTGAAGCTGTTCATCAAACTCTGGTAGCCAATAGAGTGATTTTTTTTGAGTGCCACTAGAGAATTTTATTGATTGTGCTGGTTCAAATTTATAGATGTTTTGATAGATAGTCATCGGGCTGGGGATGACGTGTGAGTCGATGAAGTTAAAAATTGCCTGGTTATTGATGGTCGGCGGGGTGCTAAAAATGGTGGTTAGCAGTGAGAGCTGATTGCTGATAATTGTCTGCTCGTCGATCTGAGAGTAAAACAGTTGTGCAGAAGCAAATTTGTCTGTGCTCGCTAAGATCTCGCTTGATCGTTTATCAAAGATTAGTAGTGAAACACCCTCAGAGATGGCGGATAACTTAATATTACCACTAGAGGTATATTCATCGAGTATTGCTTGGGCTGCTGGTTGCCCTGAAATTCCATTATAGGCTGCCAAATCTGTTGGTATGAAAACCAGAGCGAAGCTGTTTTCCACCAATATGGGGTGAGTGATTGTATGCTCTTGATGAGCAATGCCACATTTTGAATTGATAGTGAATATAGTGGGAGCTTGTTCCTGACGGTCGTGGAAACGATCAAGAACAGCGACATTGTCAATGTTATTCCAGAATATAAATTTGTTCATAACGATACCGTATTAAATTCCGGAGTGAAGTATGTTTTTGCCAAAGTTAACTCCCGTTTGTTATAGAGCTATTCCAGCCCACTACTCATGTTGATAAAAAGGCTTAGAATCATGGTGGCTTATGGTAAATATTTTACAATAACAGGTCCTATTAAGTTAGTGACCTTTAATGGAAGGCGCTTCCATACTCGAATAGCTAATCGATATTTTGGATTATTGGGGTTTAGAGCGGGGAGTGATGTACCACCATCTTTTAGCCAATAATGCCAGTAAAGTTGTTTTTCAGTGGTACCCCATTGGCGCTTGAATTTATAGGTTCCGCTATCTCGGGAGCAGCGACCAAAGTCGAAGGTATGGTAGCGGTTGTTAATGGCGTAACGTAATGTTTCCCAATAGAGGGCCATGTTGACACTAATATGGTTGTATTCTCTTAGTGATGAGGCCCATGGAATTTCAAGTGTTCCATTAAATCCAATCAAAAAAGCGGCAGCAACAGGCCGTTGCTGATGTTTGATTACAATGATCTGGCTGTTCTTTTCAAAGCTGGACACAATTTCTCTGAAAAAATTTGATGAATAGACAGGTGTGCCAAGATCACGCATGTTTTTTGAGAAAACGCTGTAGAAATCTTCGATCAACTCTATTCCACCAATAGTAGCCTCTACACCTTCTTTAAGTGGGCGCTTGATTTGGGCGCGTAACTTTGAAGAAAACGATTTCCATAGCGCCTCTTCAGTTTCTGGTAGTTTAAGAAGCATGGTCACTTTATCGATTTTTACAGGCAATCCTTCGTGTTTTTGGATGTCTCGATACTCAATATGACTAATATTGAGACTTTTAGCGATATTGTTTGCATGCCCCATCAATGCCTTCTCAATTTCCGGGGTGTTGCCAACTGCTCCACCATAGTTGAAATATGGCATAGAGATCATAAAGTCTCCGAAGAGAGGACTCTTTAGTCGAGTCAGCAATAAAACTCCTGAAATTTTTCCATCTTCGAATGCGGCAATTTGAAAAGAGTCATGACCGAATATTTTTTTTATCAGGTCGGCCCAACGCGATAAATGATAGATACTAGCTACTGACGACATATGTACATATTCATCCCAAAGATGGCTTTGTTGATGATTGATGATGGAAATCTTCATATGGACCGTTTTTTATGCCTACTTGTTTTTTTCGGTGCTGGTTTCAACAGGTGTTTTCCAAACACCTGCAGATATTAATTGCTGCTTGAGTGAGTTGAGTGGATATTTTAGTGCGTACGCTTTTTTTGCCTGCTCTAAAGCTTCGTTGAGCCGGTTCATCCGCACCAGAAGCAGGCCAAGATTATAATGTGATTCTGCATTTTCAGGATTAATACTGATCGCCCGTTTGTACTGAATTTCTGCTTGTTTATATTTTTCTATGCGATAAAGATATATGCCATAAAGTAAAGGAATGTGCTCTTGATTAGGCCTGAATTTTTCTGCACGTTGTAGATAACATTCTGGTGGCGTGACGAAAGATGGGAAATTTTGCCCAGTGCGTCTGTTTGTTTTTAAACGTTTTATCTCCAGCTCAATAACATCTCTTAATGCTAGTACGTGATTTGGAAAAGCTCTTAGAGTGTAGTCATAATCTCCCCAAGCAAGATTGATGTTGATGGCATTAAATCCATCACTTAATCGTTCTGATGCGCGACCATAATGGATCCTGTCTACTTCCCAAAGCCGAGCATTTTCGATTAATGCGTTGTTTTTTGAGTTTAGAATTTCAAGATAATCATACGGGCCATGAGATTGTGGGTTTCCCTCGCAGATTACTCCATCGACAGTCATACCAAACCAACCAAGCGCCTGCGTGCTAGTAGATGTCATCATGACTAAGGCAGTTGTTAGTGATATATAGATGTATTTTTTTATATTCATAATTTTTCGCGTGATTTAAATTTTTACGTTGCTTTAACCGGATTTTATAATATGAGTATTGATTATTTTTTTTATGAATTTTCGTGATCGTACAAGTAGGTAAAAAAACAAACCTTTTGATCGGCGGTTGTAAAGTGTAATTGTTTCATGTGGCCTGGTGTTCTTTGTCCATGCCATTTTATGCGGCATAATGTCGCCAAGAAAATCGAACTCCACAAAACCTTGGCTATAATAATGGCGTAATGCCTCTTCGATAATCATTGCCCCAGGTGACAATTCATGGAACGTATTATCAAACGAGGTTTTGATTTGACCAACAATGCCATTCATTTGGTAACACAGGTTGTAAGCAATTGCAGTACCTTTAAATTTCAGAACGTTGGCAAGTAATAATTTATTACTGCTTAGGTAGGGAATAAGATTTTTATAATATGTCGTTTCTATGGGGCGACTGGTTATGTCCATGTTTTCATTAACCTTCCAGCTTTTCTGCTCAATGTGTAATATACACTCAATAAGCTCATCGCAACTGTCGCCAGATTTGAACCAAGTACTTTCCAGATCATCATTGTCGGACAGCTCTTTTTCTCTTCGGTTTACTTTGTAGCGGAACTTTTTTTGCTTTGAAGAGACCAGATCTTTCCATGTTTCTGTTAATGCCAGATAAGGAGATGATTCGCTTGGGTAGGTGGTTAATTTGAATGTTGTTGTGGGGCTGGTTAGTGTTTTATACGTATTCCCCTCCATCCATAAGTCTTTGATAACAAAAATATCCCATCCCGTATTCATTTCAAGGTGCTCAAGGAAATTTTCCATCAGCTCCATGGGCGATTGTAGTGCAATTAACTCTTGGTGGTAAGTGACAATATTGGTCGCTAATTCAATGCATCTTTTTGAAAGACCCATTATATTTTTTTGTACAATATAGTATGGAATGATACCGATAATATTGTTTTCTTTGTAGGCAATAAATACTTTCACCTTATCGCTTAATTCAAATGCGTCACATACACATTTTAGCCAGCCCGGTAGCAGGGATGGATTGAGTCCCTTATCTACAATAATTTTTGACCATATAGGGTTGATGCTATTAAAAGCATCTGCCAGGGACATTTCTGAGATATTCTTTGAATTCAATGAGGACTCAATAATTTAATTTTTTAACATGCGGATTTTACGCTTAAATTCCACGTTATCAATATATGTGGTTACAAGTGGCATTGCCAAAATTGTTTGCGAATTATGAGCCGTATTGCTGTCTGAATTTTTAACAGATGTGGTTGCTGATTCATAATTATCCTCTGAATTCTGTTTTTTCAGGATTGTATTGTTTATAAATTTTTTTACTTTTATGGCGCTATAGATTGCCCTTCCTTTTATATTTTTATTGAATATAGTGTAATGTTTTTGGGTGTATGTTTTTGATGTCCATTTCATCTTCATGGAATCCTTTACACCAAGCAGGTCATAGTATTTAATCCCGTGTGCACAGAGATATCTTGTGATTTCATATTTAATAATATTGCCGGGGCCATACTGTTTAAAGTCGTCTGAAAAACTTGATTTCAGGCTCTCAAATACGCCATTGAAAAACAGGCCGTAGCTATATGCCATAGGATTTTTTCCGTGAAATATTACAAAACCCATCAGCCAGCCATTAGAAGCGGCTAGGCGTGTGAAATTATTGTAAAAATCCTCTTGTTTTTGGTTGGTGGTAATGGACGTTCCGGCCTTTTCTTTCCATGATTTTTTTTCGATATTGTATACGATACTGATGAACTCTTCGACTTGGCTGGATGAATCATATACTTTTAATTCAACATCTCCTTTGGTCTTTAACCTTTTTAATCTTGAAATCACGTTGTATCGAAATTTCTTATCTAATTTATTCATTAGATGGTCGTGGTTTTCAGGCAGTTTTAGATATGGAGATTCAATGTAAGCATCTTCTATATGCTTGAGATTTTTACCATCAATTAATCTGTTTATTTCCATTTCATGCTCATTGTTTGAGACGATGCTGAAGACAAATGTATCCCACTGTATTTTGTTTTCGCATAAAAATTTAAGAAGAGCATCTACGTGAAGATAATTGTTATTGGCAAGTATCAATCCATTTCTTGATGCGTACATCTCTTGTATCTGTTCAATTGATCGTGTTTTTATGATATTTAAGTATCTATATGTTTTTTCATAATATGGAAATATAAGTAATATTTTGTTATTTTTTTCACCTATTAAAACACCATTTTTTTTATCCGACGCATGATTATTGATTAATACTTTTGTCCACTCAAAAGTAGAGGATGCGCCTAAATTTTGTATTCCTGATCGTGGTGACGATGCAAGATCGTTCCATTCGGACTTTATTTTCTCGCACTCATGTATGGTTCTTATTTTTATCGTAGGCATGACGTAGACTTATTCTTTTTATCTGAATTTAATGTGTAGGTGTGCCTACTGTTCTTATGGAGACACATCCATAGTTGAATAATATTGTTTGTCTTAATGGGTATATTGATAGCTGTAGCATGCTGGATGCCATGCTTTGTTATCTGGTTAGCGCTATGTTTTTTTAGTGATTTGTTCATTTTCCAATGGTTAATTTTTAAACATGTGTTAAGTGATTTATTGAAAGTCAATATATTTTGAATGGCTTTTATTCATTTCTGTAGTCGGTCTAAAATTTATTATGCCCCTAATTTTTTGTTGTGGTTTTTTGTGTTGTTTTTATTTAAACACTCTGTCTCTGGTGTATCGGCCTGCACTGGAGTGGCCATTACTTTTTTATGCTGCAAATAACAATTTATTTTTTACCTATTTCAAGAGCCTCGTTACACACTGATGCCAGTGATTGGGCTGTGTGCTCTCTTGAGTAACGATTAATAATATTATCCTCGGGTATAGTTGTTTGGCCGTTATCTATACTGGATATCAATCTGGTGATATGCGCTTTTATTTCTGGGCAATTATCCAGTGGCGCTATGTGATTCATGCCAAGCTTGGTGAGTAATTTTGCGGTGTCACCATTTTTGTCTGCCAACGCAAGGATGGGGCGTTTGGCGCGCAGATACTCATAGAGTTTTGCTGGTATGGCTGGGTTGGAGGTGTAGCCTTGAAATATCAATAGACCGTCGACTTGCAACATCTCTTTGATAGCCTCGCTATAAGCAATCGGAGGCTTGAATTCAACGATATCTGCGATCCCCTTCTCGGCCACAATTTTTTTGTACTCATCTTCGTGACCACAGGCGCGCAGAACAATTCTGAGCCTCTGCGAACTGATTGTCTGCTCCCGCTTAAGTTGAGAAAGCGCCTCAAAAAAATGGTTAGGATCTCTGTCTGCTGTGTTGTAGATCAACCCACTATGCAGGAGGGTGATTTTTTCATTTGCAGCTGTAGAGGGGAGGTCTTTTTCGGCTTCCTGAAAGGTCTCCTCATCATATCCGTTGGGTATGACGTGCCAGAGGTTGTGATTTGCGTCCGGATAACGAGCTGCGCAGATGTTTTTTGCCCCTTCAGTACAGAAGACAATAGATGCAGTATGCATTACGGCGCGTTTTTCAATAAAGAGCCGGGCCTTTCTAGTCAGTGTATTGCGCGGCGCCCATTCACCTGTTTTAGGATCTTGTTCAACCATTGGGTCACGAAAGTCTGCAATCCAGGGAGTGTTTGTTATTTTATGCAGGCAGTAGGCGATTAGATGTGTCGTTGCTAGTGGATAGGTTGACCAGAGAAGCTCTGGTTTATGGCGTTTAATGGCTCGTAGCCCTGCGGGGATGGCACCGATAATCCAGCTGATCCAGCGATCTGGGATGGCAAGAAGTTGACTGTGTCGGCCTTTGATAGAGAGATGGCGTGCAGAGTCGAGGGCAAAGGCTCGAATGGTTTCAACTTCTTCTGGAATTTCTGATAAAAGGTCGTTCGAGACCTTTTCATATGCTCGTGGGTGAGCACTTAATATGACAGGAAGCCAGCCATGGCGAGGTAAATATTGGCTGAATCGCAGGGTCCTTTGTACGCCACTACTGCCAGCGAATGGCGGGTAGTGAAAGGCGAGCATGAGGATCTTTTTTTTCATATGGATTGCCCTGTGCTACCTGATCGATACTTGCTCAGTAGTGAATAGATGCGGGCCAGTTTTCCGCTTGGGCTGTTATTGTAAAGAGTGTACTTTCTCTGAACGTAGGTGTCTTTGGTCCATTTGCGTTTTGATGGTTCAATCACGCCAAGGAAATCAAATAATTTTAGGTCATTGTCATGTAAATCCAAAAAAACCATATAGTCTATGAGGTGCCCCGGACTGTATTGTTTATACTTTTCTTTAAAGCTGGTTTTAAGGCATTCACAAACACCATTGAATACAATGTTGATGCTGTGTACAAATGGCTCGTTGTCGAAATAGATGACCGCTCCTCTTAACCAGCCATTCTTGGCGGCCTTTGGAATGAATGAATTATAAAAATCTGTTTGATAGTCATTTTTCGTGATGGAGGTGCCTGCTTCTTCTTTCCAGGACGCACTCTCAATTTCATATAAGTCATTAAGAAAGCCTGGGCACTCGCTCTCCTGAGTAATTGTTTTGAACGTCAGACGGCCCGTTTGTTCGAGACCTTTTATGCTCGTTCTGATGGTGTATCTGAATTTTTTTTCGAGGCTATTTAGAATGTCATCTTTCTCTTTTGGCAATCTCTTCCATGCGGAGGTAATGTGCTTTTTGACTGAATAGTGTGCCCCAGATTCGTTAAAATATTGCATCAAGGTGTTCTGATCACTTGGATTGCAGGTAGTAAATTCAAGAAGTGCTAAGTCTCTCCTTTTTGCTATGTACGACAATATTTCACTGGTGGGTAAGATTCCAGTAGTGATGAGGCCATTGCGGGTGGCATAGAGTTCTGGTATTTGCAGTAATTTTTTTTCTTGATACAGATGCCTGTTTTTCTGTTCTTCAATGGTAGGCAATATAGCGGTAATGCCACTCTCATCTCGGGCAATGTATATTTTTGTGTGATTTTGCTTTAAACGGGATTCAACCAGGGATTCGTTCCATTCATAGGTCATGGATACGCCGGGAGTTTGAATGGTGGCGTTATTCTGTAGCAGCAGTGTGTTCCAGGATTCACGTAGCTCCTCGCACTCCTTCAAACTTCTGACTTCAATGCTCATCTGATATTTAACCTAAAACTGTTCTTATGGCGGCGGCAGTTTTGTTAATCTGTTGCTGATCAATCTTTTGGTGTATGGACAGGCTCAGCAATGAATTTGACAGATATCTGGCTGTCTCGATTGTCTCTGTGGAGCTGCATTTGTCGATGCTTTGATGTAGTTCTTCACCAAAGGTGAAGAGCACGGCGCCTGCTTTTTTAATAAGATGATCATAGTCGCTACGGTTGTCTATCAATATTGGGTAGGCCCATGGACAACAGCGTGCCGGGAGCGTCGGGAAGAGCGACTTTGCAACTGGGTGATGGTCGATATGGTTGGCCAGGGTTTGGTAGTTTTTACGCCTCGTTTCTACAATATGAGCGAGATCACAACGTTTTAATATGTACGAAGAGATGGCAGGAATGTCGTCGGCGTAATGCTCCATGTCTGCTGCGTAAGCGCTGACCGCGTGAGAATCTGTTGCCATTGCCTGGGTCGGTTCTCTGTGTTTGCTATTTACACGAATTTGTTCAAGTCGCTGTATCGCGCGTTTAATTATGCCGTCGGACATGTTGTTTACGGCACTTTCAACAATCTGCTTAACGTTTTTTAGTTTTGTCTTGGTGCCAAGAGTGATGTGATTGTTCGCGATAATGAGGGCACTGCTGCCGTCGTGTCGAATGCCGCCTCCTTCATGGCATGGGGCAAGTTTCCAGAAGGAGTAGACGGAGAAATCTGCCCGTTTTCCGGTGAGTTCTAATGGCGCCGTCTTTAAGAATGAATGCGACCAGTCGTCGATAATCGGGATGTTAAGGGTGTTGCAGGCGCTCTTGATGGCGTCAATCTCCTGTTCAAAACCGTAGTAGTTAATGATGATGACGGCGGCAATATCCGCCGAGAGCTGGTTGATCAAGTCTTGGCTGTCAATGCTTAGATCGACCTTGATTCGATAATATTGAACACCAAGTCCGGCATCAAGAATGGGGTGGATTACGGTTGGACAGTGAAAGCTGGGGGCCAGGACGGTTTTGGCGCCTCTGCCCTTGGTGGATAACAGTGCCCTGTAGATGGCGCCGCGCGCCTTATAGGTCAGGCTCATCTGTGGGTCGTTGTAGATTAGCTCCAGGGATTTTGCCGCTTTTGGCTTGGTAAAATCAGTGAAGTGGGCCGTAGGGTGAGCATTTGTCATCTCATTGTCCGCAGCAGTTTTACCATTAAAAATAGGGCTTTATTATCGGGCAATCTGTTACCATTTTCTACCTGTATTGCGATCTAATTAGACCCAAGCACAAGGTTGGTCATGAACTATGGATAGCGGTAATAATGAGTTTTTACTGAGCTGCCGCTCTAATGCAGACGTTGTCTGGCATGGGTACCTTGTGTACGCATTGGCCCAATATTGTTTTGAAAGGTATGAAAATGGCGTTGATTGATGAGATTAAGCAGATTCTCGGTGATGTTCTGCAATTGGGACAAAAGGGTGATGCCATGAGCGAGGGGACCCTATTGCTCGGTAGTATGCCGGAGTTTGATTCCATGGCGGTGGTGTCTGTTATTACGGCAATAGAAGAGAATTACGGCTTTGCGGTGGATGATGATGAGATCGATGCCGAAGTGTTTGAGTCAGTGGGCAGCCTAACCCGCTTTGTGGGGCGGAAGCTGGGTTAATGGTTGAGTGCCAGCCCTTTTTTCTTCAAGGCTCGCAGGGACGGCTGTTTGCGTTGAGCTATCGTCCGCCGCAAACAGAGGCGCGACGGCATGGGGTGTTGTTTGTCCCGCCCTTTGCTGAGGAGATGAATAAGTCGCGGCGCATGTTGACACAGCAGGCGCGCTTGTTGGCTGAAGATGGTTATCTCACGTTGTTGCCAGACCTCTACGGTAGCGGGGAGAGCGAAGGCGGCTTTGAGCATGCCAGCTGGGCGGGCTGGTGTGATGACGTTGTGTGTGGCTACCGCTGGTTACTGGAAAATGGTGCTGAGAGAGTCTCAGTGGTGGCGCAACGAGTGGGTGCGTTGCTGATTGCGGAGTTGCTCCGCCAGCGGGTTATAAAGCTGGATCGGTTGGTGCTGTGGCAGCCGGTGGTAGCGGGTGAGCTTTTTTTGAATCAGTTCCTGCGTTTACGCTTGGCCGCTGAGATGACTAAAAACGGCGCGGGCAAATCGAGTGTCAGCCTGATCCGCCAGGAGCTGGAGCAGCAGGGCAGCGTTGAGGTTGCGGGTTATACGCTATCACGTGATCTGGCTCAGCCCCTGACCGACAGCCGGTTGGAGCTTACGTCTGAATGTTTTAGTGGTGTATTGCACTGGTGCGAGATGGTGGCGGCACCCGATCGGTCAGTGACTGCGGTGGCGCAGAAGGGTGTGGCGACCCTTCAGGGTCATGGGGTTCGGGTCGAGCTGCATAAAGTGGTGGGCCACCCCTTCTGGGGCGCGACGGAGATTGAGGATGTGCCGGCGTTACTGAAGACAACCTGTGGGATATTTTCACAGTGACTGCAAATGGCGTTGAGACACCGCTGCTGTTTCAGTGTGACGGCAAACAGCTGCTGGGAATGTTGCATCTGCCGCAGCAACCCGCGCGCATTGGGGTGGTGGTGGTGGTGGGCGGACCTCAATACCGGGTCGGTTCACACAGGCAATTCCTGCTGCTGTCACGCTTTCTGGCGCAACATGGTGTTGCTGTCTTTCGTTTTGATTACCGTGGCATGGGCGATAGTGAAGGTGAGATCAGCAGCTTTGAAGCGGTTGATGATGATATAAAGGCCGCGATTGATACCTTTTTGACCCACGCCCCAGGTGTGCAGCGAGTGATGCTGTGGGGCCTGTGCGACGCAGCTTCGGCAGCGCTGTTTTACGCACCTCAGGATCGGCGCGTCAGCCATCTATTGTTACTCAACCCTTGGGTCAGGACCGAGGCCGGACAGGCTAAGGCCTATCTGCGTCACTATTATCTGCAACGCGTGATGGAGAGGGAGTTCTGGCAAAAACTGCTCTCCGGCAAGTTTGATTTTCGCGGATCCCTGGGGGCCATGCTTGGTTTCGTGAGGGCGAGCCGTCAGCGTGAGGATGTTGCCGCGGTGGCCGCCGAGGCACCCGCCAGTAGTCAGAAATGCCGGTCATTGCCGCTGCCGGAGCGCATGCTTGAGGGCATGAACAGTTTCGATGGCACTGTTTGTATTGTGATCAGCGGTGATGATCTGACGGCGGCGGAGTTTATGGACTTGGTGAACTCCTCCAAGGGCTGGCGTAAGGTATTAAAGAAAAAGCAGGTGGGTTTTAAGTTTCTTGATGAGGCTAACCACACCTTTTCAACCAGGCAGTGGCGTGATCAGGTGGCGCAGTGGAGTCTCGAATGTGTGAAGGGAGATTGAGGTGATGGTGTTGCAGAGTCGTAGGTATTGGTGGATCGGCATGTTACTGCTGGTGGTTGGGGTGGTTGGGGTGGCTGAGGCGCGTACGCTGCAGGTTGGCCCGGGCAAGGAGTTCCTTTTTCCCAGTGTGGCGGCACAGTTTGCTGAAGATGGTGATCTGATTGAGATCGACGCCAAAGGACTTTATCAAAATGACCACGCCGTCTGGCCGCAGAGCAACATTACCATCAAAGGGGTGAATGGCCGTCCCCATTTGAGTAGTTTTGGTTTGATCCCTAACCAAAAGGGGGTCTGGGTGATTCAGGGCAATGGGGTCACGGTGGCAAACATTGAGATCTCCGGGGCCAAGGTGAAGGATGGTAATGGTGCGGCTATTCGTCTGGAGGGGGAAAACTTCCATTTGTCTGACTGTTTAATCCATAGCAATCAAAATGGCATTCTTGCCGGCATTCGTCAGCCCGAGAGTGAGGTATTGATTGAGCGCTGTGAGTTTGCCTTTAATGGTGCCGGCGATGGTTATACCCATAACATCTACATCGGTGAGGTTGGCAAGTTCACCTTGCGCGACAGCTATTCCCACAATGCCCTTGTTGGCCAGAATGTGAAGTCGCGGGCAAAGGAGAGTTACATCCTTTATAACCGCTTATTTGAAGGGACAACCAGCTACGCGGTTGATCTTTCAAATGGTGGTTATGGCCTGCTGATGGGTAATATTATTTACCAGGGCAAGGATACTGAAAACTGGACGATGGTGACCTTTGGCCCTGAGGGGTTTAGTTATCCGGTCAATACGCTGGAAGTGGTCTACAACACCTTTCTGAGTGAGCGTGACAGTGGTGTGTTTGTGAAGGCGGGTGATAAGGCTGAGGTAAAGATCATCAACAATATTTTTGGCGGCAATGCCGAGCCGTTTATGGGTGATAAGAGCAAGGCTCGTATTGAAAACAATGTCGTTGAGAAGATGCCTTACGATGATTTTTCACCTAAAAATGTCACGCTGAATGGTTCTTTGGCATCGCGGGTGATTGATGCGGCGATCCCGGCCACCAACCTGCGCGGTGAGCCGTTGCTGCCCGCCAAACAGAGCGTGGCGGGCGCAGTGGTTGCACGAAAAACGCTGGGTAAAGGGTCTGATATTGGCGCGCTTGAGTATCGCTAGCCGCTAGTGCCCGCGCCTTTCAGAGGAGCAGTTCAGAGGCTGCCGGGTGACTCAAAAACTTCTCCGGGCTGGCGGTCAGGCCATAGGCCCCCGACTGGTAGATGACGGCCAGATCGCCAACCTCAGCCTTGGGTAGCGCCATCTTATTCCCCAGCAGATCAAGGGGTGTGCAGAGCGGGCCAACGATGCTGACGTTTTCACGCTCCGTGGCGCCCATGCGGTTGGCGATAGCGACCGGATAGTTCTTGCGGATCACCTGGCCAAAGTTGCCCGAGGCGGCGAGGTGGTGGTGCAGGCCGCCATCGGTTACCAGAAACTTCTCGCCACGCGACTCCTTGATATCAATGA
>CAMTXZ010000020.1:0-2491 GCA_947085765.1 uncultured Chromatiaceae bacterium
AATCACACTATTTATCGAGCAACATAATCAGTCACCAAAACCTTTTGTTTGGACCAAAAATGTGGGTCAAATAATGGAGAAAGTGGGGCGAGCTAGAGAGATATTACAAAATGTATAATATATTCAGGACACTACACTAGTGAGTATCGGCCGTAGGTCTTCGATAGGGAACTGATTTGCCGTTGTGCAACAGCAGACCTTACATGGGCGGCTGTTATGAAACTAAAAGGTTTTTTTTGGGTTTTAGCCACTATCCGCTTGGGTTAAGATGGTCCCGCATCTGCGGAACATATTTTTGAGGGATTATAAAAATGTCATTAACGTCCAGGGAAGGTTTGACAGATCCGATAAATCTCAAAGCCTATTTGAGATTTGTAGTCAAACAGGAGGCCACGGATCTTTTTATCACCGTGGGTATGCCGCCCAGTCTGAAGATTGATGGGGTGTTGCGGCCGTTAGGCGATCGCCCGCTCAATAGTCAGCAGGTCGAAATGTTGGTCTACGGGGTGATGCCCCCCCACCAACGGCGTGAGTTCGAGACAGAGTTTGAGTCCAACTTCGCCATTCATGATCACGATATTGGCCGTTTCCGTATCAATGTCTTCCGCCAGCAGAATGATGTTGGCATGGTTATCCGTCGCATCAAAAACAATATTCCCACCTTTGAAACGTTGCGCCTGCCGGACCACTTTGTCGAGCTGGCCATGGCCAAACGGGGTCTGGTGATTGTGGTGGGGGCGACCAGCTCCGGCAAATCCTCCACCCTCGCTTCAATGGTGGGTTATCGAAATAATAATAGTGACGGCCATATCGTAACGGTGGAGGATCCGGTTGAGTATGTACATCAACACCGCCGCAGCATCGTCACCCAGCGCGAGGTGGGCATTGATACTCACAGTTTCGAAAATGCGCTCAAAAATACCCTGCGGCAGTCGCCGGATGTGATCATGATCGGTGAGGTTCGCAGCCGCGAGACCATGGAGCATGCACTCACCTTTGCCGATACCGGCCATTTAGTGCTGACCACGCTGCACGCGACCAATGCCAACCAGGCGCTGGACCGCATCATCAACTTCTTCCCTGATGATCGCCGCCAGCAGTTGTTGATGGATCTGTCGCTCAATCTCAAGGCAATCGTGGCGCAGCGGCTGGTGCCCCATATCAGTGGTTTGGGGCGTCGTGTGGCGGTGGAGCTGATGCTCAACACCCCGCTGGTTGCTGACATTGTCCTGCGTGGTGATATGCACCTGCTACGCGATGCGATGAGAAAAGGGCAGCAGGGCATGAAAGATTTTGACCACGCCCTGTTTGAACTCTATCAGGCCGGTGAGATTAACCACGAGGAAGCGATTCACTATGCCGACTCCGCCAATGAGGTGCGCCTCATGATCAAACTGGGCAAAGGCATGACGCCTGATTTGGCATTTGCGACAAAAGATATGACACTTGAGGGTGAGTCTGAGGCGGGGGTCATGGTTGGATCACGTAAACGCAAACGGTCCAGCGAAATGTTTTAGTCCAGCAGCATGGCTGTCTGATACTCCAGGTTTAACGCTTCAGCGAGGTTGGCTCCGGCCTCGACCATTTCTCTGTTGCCACTGAGATAAATTTTTATTGCTTCAAATTGTGGTTGCGATTGCGACTGTTGCAGCCAATAGCGCGCCAGGGTTACTACATCGCCACCAAAACAGCCCGGCGGTTCATCGGCATGGGCAATGCGGCCCGCCACCGACCAATCCTCCAGCAGCGGCAGGGTGGCGATGACACCCGCGGGCAACCCATCGACCATGATGCGGGAAGGGGCGGGGCGGAAGGGGATCTCGCCATTGAAACCGAGCAGTACCAGCAGCAAATGGCGGCGCTCTTTTTTTAATGTCTCCGCCAGAAAGATGATCGGGGCGAGGCCTAGCGCTTCGCCAATCAGCAATACGCTGGCAGCGGTGTGTGGCAGTTGGAACGGTTCACCTGCCAGCTCACAATGCACTATCGCCTGCGGTGCTATCCATGTGTGTGATGACCTGCTCAACAGTTCGACACACTGCTGGCCTGGATGGCTGCGCATCACCGGCAGCTCTTTATCCTCAATGCGCAATTGCTGTCCGGCGGCGATGGTCTGGCTGAGTTGTGGCAAATGTAGCCGCAATAAATGATAGTTGCCAGGCAGCGGCGTGCTGCTTAATAGCGTGCCGGTTTCAGATTCGAGGAGTGGAGCTTTCATGCAAGGATTACCTTTATATAACTGACAGCAGTGATGTTGGAGTCAGCACATCTGACATAAATGGCTGATCTGGGTTACACAGTGATGTGAAGAACGGTCGGGTAGTTTAATCCTGCACAGATCAATGTTAGCGTAAAAATATGATCATTGATGTGGTCAAGCAATTTTGGACAGCGCTTTAGGTTTTTTTTCACGCCGCCTCAGATTCCATCCTTACTGGCGGCTTGTAGTCGTTATAACTGTGCGGCCGTACTTGGTTGTAGTGTGATGTCA
>CAMTXZ010000021.1:0-11423 GCA_947085765.1 uncultured Chromatiaceae bacterium
GTCGCTGTCTACTCGCAGGCGCAGCTCTAATTGGCCAACGCTGTCGTCATCGCTGATCTCTTTCATGCTGCCGCTCTGCTGCATTACCTGTTTTAGCTCTGCCACTGCGGCGCGTAGTTGATCCAGCTCTTCGCCGCGCACTTTGATACTGATTGCCTTGGCGGCTGGTGGCCCACCTACCAACCGCAGGAAGGAGATGTTTTCTGCGCCGGGGGTTGCCAGTACGTCGGCACGCAAAGAGTCCATCACCTCATCCACTGTGCGCAGGCCATCACCATTGGGTGTTAGTGATACCAAAATCTGCGCGTATTGATCACCGACAAAGGCGCCGGTTTCGGTAAAGATTTGTCCGGCGTAAACAACCACGGCGCGTGTATCACCTTCTGCCAGATGGCTACGTACTGTTTTTTCTATTTGCAGCGTCTTATCCAGCGTCTGCGTCAATGGTGTGCCGGTGGGCATGGTGATGTTGACGTAAAATTTACGGATTGGATCGGAGGCAAAAAAATCGATCTTCACCGCGCCCGAGGTGGCAACAACAGTGGCGGCAATAAAGAGTGCCAGTGTGGCGATGAGAATGGTTTTGGGATAACGCATCGCCTTGACCAACAGCCGGGTATATTTGACGCGGATTAGATGCAGCATTTTGACGCGCCAGTGGTGCAGCCGCGACGGTTTATCAAAGTTGAGTTTTGCTGCCAGCACGTGGGTTGGCAGCATCCAGAAGGATTCGATCAAACTGAGCAGTAGCGCCGTGGTCACAACCAGCGGTACCACAAACATAAATTTGCCCAGAATACCGGGCATCAACATCAGCGGTAAAAAGGCTGCAATTGTTGTGAGCACGGCGGCGGTGACGGGGGCAAAGACCTCTTTGATTGAATCAACACAAGCACTCAGCGCATCGGCACCGCGTTGCATGCGGTAGTAGATTGCCTCTACCACTACCACCGCATCATCCACCAACATACCGAGGCTGATCACCACACCTAACAGCACCATTACATTGAGTGTTTGCCCCATGCCACTGAGCAGCCAAAAGGTGCCGGCCAAAATAAACGGGATGCCAATGGTGGTGAGCAGCGCAATGCGACTGCCCAGAAAAAACCAGCAGACCAGCAGCACCATCGCCAATCCCAACAGTGCGTTGCTCTGCATGATGTCGAGTGCCTTGCGGGTGATGGCGGTCTGATCATCGGCCAGCTCCAGATATACCCCCGTGCCCGCACTGACACGATTGCGTTCATCAACGTAGTCATTGAGGCGCTGCACCAGTTGCAACGTATTGACCTGCGCCTGTTTGGTGACTGCCAGCATCACCGCTGGCTCGCCATCGTAACGCACCAGTTGCCGCGCTTCGGCACGGCCGCGCGATACCTGCGCCACGCTGCCCAGTGTCACTTCACCTTGTGCCGTTAGCACTGGCAGCTGCGCCAGATATTCGGGGTCGCTACTGGTGCCGATTACCCGCACCAGCCAGTTTTGATTCTGCACCTGTACCGAGCCGGCGGCCTGATCACGAAAAAAAACGCTAACGGTATCGGCAATATCCACCATGCTAATACCAAGCTGCTGCAACCGTTCCGGTATGACGTGGATCTGCAACTCTGGCTCGTGCAGGCCGGTGTCCCATACCTGATCGATACCACGAATGCGTTCTACATCACGTTTTATCTGTTGTGCCTGCCAGCGCAGGTTTTCATCATCGGCGACGCCGCTGATCACCAGGGTGGCGGTGGGAATGGAGTTGGCAGTAGTCACCTCGATCACTACCGGCTCTTCAACATCTACCGGCAGTTCACCACTCTTGCTCTGCACCTCGCGACGCAGATCGTTGATGCGTTTATCAAAGACGGTACTGCTGATGTCATTAAAACGCACCACAATGACAGAGAGTCCTTCGCGGCTGGTGCTGGAGACAAACTTGATATCGGAGACCTTGCGCACCGCCGTCTCCAGTACGTTGGTGACACGCTGTTCAACATCGGTGGCGGCTGCGCCCGGCAGTGCGGTGTGGATTTCGATCCAGTTGAAATTGATAGTGGGGTCTTGTTCACGCGGCAACTGAAAATAGGATAAAAATCCAACCACCAATACCAGGAGAAAGGTGAGATTGACCAGTACGTGGTTTTGGTAGATGCGGGCCAGCATCAGTCTGCAACCTTGACCTGATCACCATCACGCAGTGAGTGACGCCCTTCCATTACCACCCGCGCATTGGCAGGCAGTGGCGCGGCAGAGGCAGGGCGCCCCTCCATGGCATCGGGCAAAGCTATAAATTGGGCCTTGCCCTGCTGCACTACAAAAACACCCAGACGGCCGCTCCGTTTCACTGGCAGATCCGCAGGTAGATGGGGTGTGCCATTCTGCCACTCCAGCCGTCCGACCTGACCGGGCAATGGTGTGCTGGCGGTAAAATTCAGCCGCACTTCGCGCTGGCGCAATTTTGAATCGATCTTCTCTGGCATGGCGCGCAGTGTCAGCGGGTAACGTTCCTCCTGCGTCACAAACTCTACTATTTTGGCCTGGCGTAATCCCTCTGTTTCATGCACACCTACTTGAGCCGACAGCTCCAGGCGCTGAGTATCAAGCAGCGTCACCACAGGGGTACCGGCGCTGACCCACTCCCCCTCTGAGACCAACCGTGCCACCACCACACCGGCAAACGGTGCCGTTACACTGCAACGTTCTGTATTTAATTTTGCGATACTGACATTGGTGGTGGCGACGGCGCGCTCGGCCTCGGCCACTTTAAGATCGCTGCGGCGCTGTTGTAGCAGCTCCTCGGAAAGACTGTCGCTGCTGCGTAACGACTCTGACCGCTTTAACTGTGCGGCCAGCCACTCCAATCGCGCCTGTGCCGCATCGGTGGCCGCCTGGGTTTGATTGAGTTGCAGACGAAAGTCATCACAGACCAGTGTCAGCAGTGCATCACCCTTGTTGACTCGATCCCCTACCCTGACTGCAATGGTTTTGACCAAGGCGTCAATCTCAGGGCTGATACGACTTTCGTTCAGGCTCAACACCACGGCAGGCGCAGAGCTGCGTGGGTAGATCACCACCTCGGCCAATGGTTGAGTGGTTACCTGGCGCACCGCGCCACTCTCCGCACTCAGGGCTAGACCCGACCAGGTTGCCATCAGCAATACAGCGCTCATGAACAGTCGATGTTGATGCAGCGCCATTTTTATTCCTCTTGGTTTATGCAATTGAGTTTATGCAATTGATACAAATCTAAAATACAACTATTCGCTGATCATC
Organism: uncultured Chromatiaceae bacterium; assembly: GCA_947085765.1. GTDB lineage: Bacteria > Pseudomonadota > Gammaproteobacteria > Tenderiales > Tenderiaceae > JAKFXL01. The sequence continues at coordinate 3,262 of CAMTXZ010000021.1, forward strand.
AGACTCACCGCCGCCGCCACTGTGGCAGCTATGCCCAGGCCCAATATCAGCCAATCGCCCTGCCCTAAACCTGGCTCCAGGGTGGTCTGCTCATTATTTGCGGGGTTGTAAGAGACACGCACTGCGCTCCCGACTGGGTAGCGCTGCATATAGACGGCGGCAAATTCCGGGTTGGGAATGGTGCCGCTGGGAAATTCTAATTTACCGTGCTGCTGTTGACCATTCAAAATATAACTGAAGGTAATGTGAGGCAGCAGATCATCCTCTTCCGAGACGGCATCACAACGCTCGATCACACCATCAACCTGCGGCCAGGTTAACGTACGGCGTGCTGCCGCAATGACCGACCAGCCCCACCATGACACGGCCAAACCACTCAACAAAAAGAGCCACAAGATCACAACATAAGCATTAAACATCGACTATTCACCCGTAGACAATACAATTAACATGAGCAGAAACTCCGTGGTCTGACCACGGAAAAGGTCATTATGATCATGGATCAAACATTCAGCCACTTTAAATACTAGAGTGGCATCCGCGCCAGACAACCAGCCTTGTTCCCCGATTCAACACAGCCCAGCTGAGATTAGTGAACCATATCCCCATTATGAGCTTCAACGGTGGGCCGCAGACACAACAGCCAGAGTGCAGATTGCTCTATTCTGCTGACAACTCCGCTACCCTCACCAGAGCGACACCGTTATAATAGCCGCCATGTCAAAATCATCCAAAGACCCATTACGCCGCACCCCCTCATCCAAACCCCGTCGCCGTCTTGTGCCCGCTTTTTTGCTGGCCATGCTGCTGCCCGCGACAGTGGCTTTTGTTATGTATGTGCTCTATCTCGACCATCTGGTACAGCAGAAATTTGAGGGTAAACGCTGGTCCATCCCATCACGGGTCTATGCCCGCGCGCTGGAGCTATATCCCCAGGCACCACTAAGTGCAGAGGCGCTGCAAACAGAGTTGCAGCTGATCGGTTATCAACCTTCCAGCGATGGCTTGGCGCCGGGCAGCTACTCTCGCAAAGGCAATACCTTTGTCATCTCCAGCCGTGCCTTTACCCATTGGGATGGTGAGGAGCCAGCACACTCGTTACGCCTGACCATTGAATCCAATCGCCTGACAACCTTAACCAACAAACGTAACGGTCAGGCGCTTACCCTGGCGCGATTGCAACCGATGCAGATCGGCAGCATCTATCCCGCCCAAAAAGAGGATCGCATCCTGGTAAAACTCAGCGACCTGCCGCCTGAGTTAATCAACGGCCTGCAAGCGGTCGAGGATCGCCGCTTCCAGGAGCATCACGGCATCGATTTCAGCGGTATCGCCCGCGCCGCGTGGAGCAATCTGCGTGCTGGCCATGTGGTTCAGGGGGGCAGCACCCTGACACAGCAGCTGGTGAAAAACTTCTACCTCGACAACGAACGCACCCTCTGGCGCAAGGTTAACGAGGCGCTGATGGCGCTGTTGCTGGAGTACCACTACAGTAAAAACGACATTCTTGAGGCCTACGCCAACGAGATCTACCTCGGCCAGGATGGCGCCCGTGCCATTCATGGTTTTGGCCTGGCGGCACAATTCTATTTCAACAAACCGGTACAGGAGCTGACACTGCCAGAATCGGCAATGCTGGTAGCAATCCTGCGCGGCCCCACCTACTACGATCCGCGCCGTTCATCCAAGCGGGCATTGGAACGGCGTAACCAGATTATCGACACCCTGCTGGCAGATGGCCTGATCAAACAGGAGAAGGCCCTGCGTGCAAAACAAACATCATTGGGTGTTGTTCCCAAACCGGTACGCGGCACGGGTCTGCACCCGGCCTTTATCGATCTGGTGAAGAGGCAGTTACAGAAGGATTATCAGGAGGAGGATCTGCGCAGCGAAGGGCTGCGTATCTTCACCACACTCGACCCAATCGCCCAGCGCAGCGCCGAACAGGCGCTGGTGCGCTGGACCGACAAGCTCGAACGGGAACGCAAATTAAAGCGCAACTTACTCCAGGGCAGCGTGGTGATCAGCCGTGTGGGCAGTGGCGAGGTGAGTGCTGTGGTGGGTGGCCGCGACGTGCGTTTTGATGGTTTTAATCGCGCCCTTGATATCCGTCGCCCGATCGGATCACTGGTCAAACCTGCGCTCTACCTCACTGCGTTGATGCAACCACAAACTTATACCCTGACAACACTGCTCAACGATGAACCGCTGCAACTCAAACAGCCCGGCAACGATAAGATCTGGGCGCCTGAAAATTACGACCGTATCAGCCACGGCGCCGTGCCGCTGATCGATGCCTTGGCCCACTCCTACAATCTGGCGGCGGTAAATCTGGGCATGGCGCTGGGTGTTAATCAAGTGATCAGAACACTACGCACACTTGGCATAGAAGCCACTATACCCGCCTATCCATCAGTGCTACTTGGCGCAGTGGATCTCTCCCCGATTGAGATGGCGCAGATGTACCAGACACTTGCCGATCAGGGTTTCTACACCCAGCTACGGGCGGTACGTGAAGTGCTGACACAGGATGGCAAACCGCTGCAACACTTTGCCATGGATACCGAACAGCGCCTCTCCGTACCACACGTCTACTTAGTCAACTACGCGCTCCGTGAAGCCCTGCGCAATGGCACCGGCGCCAACGTTGCCCAACGCATACCGGCCGATATTGAGCTGGGAGGCAAAACCGGTACCACCAATGATCTACGCGACAGCTGGTTTGCCGGATTTGGCAGCGAATATGTTGGCGTCGTCTGGATGGGCAGTGATGACAACAAGGTCACCGGCCTCACTGGCGCCAGTGGTGCACTACAAGTCTGGGCCGACATTATGAGCCGTATCAGCCTCAGCCGTGGTGAACAACCCGCCCCTATGGATATTGAGATGGTACGTATCGATCGCAGCACCGGACTAAGGGCAGACAATGGCTGTGACGATAGCGCGCGACTGCTGCCCTTCATCAGCGACACCGCCCCTACTGAAGATGCCCTCTGCGCCCGCAGCGCCATCGAAGATACGTTTAATGGTTTGTTTGATAGCATGAAAGGGTGGTTTGAATAATGGCTAGTCAGATGATCAAAAGCAGAATCAGACGCTACCTGCTGGTCAGCATCACAATGGTCGCCGCAGGTTGCAGCAACATCCCCCTGCAAACCTCTCGACCTGCTCAACCTCAGCCGGTTCAAACCCAACCTGCTCCACCGCCTGTTCAACCTGTCCAGCCTGCTCAACCGCCTACCCAACCGACTGTTCAACCTGTTCAACCTGTTCAGCCGGCTCAACCGGCTCAACCGGCTCAACCGGCTCAGCGCAGCGCTGTTTCAGTACAGTTATTGGCACAAGCCGAAACGCTGCAACAGGGCGGCGACCTCAGCGGCGCCATCGCCCAGGTCGAGCGCGCCGTGCGTATCGAACCACGCAATGCGTATGCCTGGCACAGGCTCGCCACACTCCAGCTTGCCGCGGGTGATTTAAACAGGGCAGAACAGTTCGCCCGCCGCTCCAACCAATACGCAGCAGGCGACCGGGAACTCATTGAGGCCAATCAGAAGGTGATGGATGAGGTGAGGCGTTTGCGGTAACAGTCAGCGAAATAAAAACCGTCATGCCTGCTCTATAAAGTCACTCATATTTACCTACATCCACAATGTGACCATCTAACGCAAAAACACCGACCAGCATCGATCTACCCTGTCCGACTGAATATAGCTGTGGTGACAAAATCACTGGCCTGAATTTCCTTCAGCAAGAGATTACCAACGGTACGTGCATCTGGTTTCAAACCGTCACCACAAAGCTATCTGCCCCAATAAGATGACAGCAACCATATCGCTGCCGCACAAAGGCTGAGCAATGGTGATTGCCCGGAGGTGAGCTCTGTTCTCTACCAGGGTAAATTGAGTGCAGGCAGTGAGTGTGTGAAAATCACCATTCAGGATGGTGGTGTTAATGATGGCGATAGCACAACAGATGGCAATATCGCACTGACTATCGGGTCGGTGTTGAAGAGAGTAGAACCTGTTTCAATACCACTTCCAAAAGATGAAGCAATACCATCACCATCTAACCAAGGTGGCGGCGGAGCGTGGTCCTGGTGGATATCGCTGGTACTGTTGTTCAGATTGAGAAGGTCAAAGATGGGCTGAGGGTGCGGGTCAGTGTGGCAGCAAAGCTGCTGCTTCAAGCATCATTAAAAACAACCTGCTACATAGTTATTTTTATCTGCGCAGACTTTCACAGACATATATCAAATAAATCTGCCATTCACTAAAGTACCCCTGCCGTACATCCTGTCCAACAGGGTTATATTACAGAGGCCTACATCTTACCTCGATCCGCATCATCCTTAACGCGTTTCACAACTTTGCTATTCCGTGCAATCTCTCCAACACTGCATCCATGCTTTTTATAACTTACACGTGGATTTAAAGAGTCATTCAGCTGGATCAGGCGATCCGACTATTTCTCAAGCTACTTCGGTCCCCAGTAAATTACGATGATAACTGCTGCTGCAAATATCAACGTAGCAACCACAAGCAGCCGGTTCGCAACCCTGGGGCTAAGTATTTCACCCTTCGGCTCATCGTGCACCTCTGAAGCAGCGATGCTGTGATCATGTGCGTGCTCATTATCAACAACAGGAGTACGGCCCATCGCAGACTTTACCTGATAAGGGAAGGTGCCACACACATTGTTGTGCCCAGCGCCACAGGTACGATAGTTAAACAGTGTATACAGCGGGTCCCATCCTAAAATGGCAGTCAGCGACGGATACAACCCTATGAATATCAAATATACCTCTCCACCTACAAACTCATCACCCTGCATAGTCAAAAACGGATATCCGATTACAAGCAGCGCAAGTACACCGCGTATAATTCGATCATTAAGCCCGATATTTTGAACAGGACCCAATCTTTTTTTATTAGCAACCATGTGAATTACACCTCGTTAGTATGATCATCCATTACTACTTTGGCCATTAATCAATTAAGTGTTCTGCTGGTTATCCATCCTGCATAAACAACCTGTCAAAAATTTAATCATTGGCCACAAATGGGTAGAAGTTAACTACACAACTACCGGATTTAATCTCGATAATTGTGTAGTAACAGGGAATGAAACTACGTGTAGTGAAACATCACTATTCATTCACACATCACAGTGGACTAGAAGCGGTATCCGCCACCCAGGTTCCATGCGTGAACATTGTCTTTGTTACCATCCACACCAGAGATATCCGTATATACCTGGTACTCGGCACGCAACATCCAGTTGCTATCAAGGTCATACTTAAGACCAGCACCTAAATAGGGCTTTGTGCTGTTACTGCTGTCCACTCCAACGTTTTGAACAGTTCCGCTATTGCTCAGGTCATATCTCGCCAGACCCAACCGGCCATAAAAACCAAAACGATCAGCCAGTGGCAATGTTCCCACCGCGCTGATTGTCCAGGCACTGGCATCCTGTTTGGCACTTACGTTGTTATCATCAGCATTAAATAGTGTTCCGAAGCTGGTATAACCAATCTCGGCGGCAATATTGTTACCGAACTCATAACCAACCTCACCACGCAGTGTGGTATCAGAGCTATCGCAGTTAACGATGTTGTCGCAGTATTTGCGCGCTTCTGCTTTACCTGCATCCAGTCCTACATAAAAGCCAGCTTCCTGAGCTTGAGCAACATTAGTGCTCAATGCGCCCACTAGTGCGATACATAATGAGGTAGCTTTTGTTTTGTTATTTAACATGGCAATTCCTTTTTAATGAAGATTGGGAGAGTCATGGTCACCTAAAGCGGTGGCCGTGGATCAAGAATAGGCTTGCCGGAAAAATTGGTCTGTGCGCTGTATAACATAGCGAAATAAAAACTGCGGGGTGTGCTGAGATCAAGCTGAGAAGACGATATAAAAGTCGCAAATACACAACTACAGGGGGGGTGATAAAACTTCCAGATATTGACTATAAAATTGAGAATCATGTGCAATAAATGATTCACAAAAAACAGCTCACACTGTATGTATCGCAGATCTTGCTATTCGGACCGGGAAAATAAAAACGGTATTAATACAACAGTATTGAGCAGGATGATTACAACGCCTCCATCCTGCTCAGCAGTTCACTCTGCACAAGTCACTAAAACTTACTACTTGACCCCTTGGGTGCGCAGATACTCGTCATAGCTACCGCTAAAGTTCATGACACCATGTGGCGTCAACTCTATGATTCGTGTTGCCAGAGAGGAGACAAACTCGCGGTCATGGCTGACAAAGATGAGTGTGCCGGGGTAGTTTTCCAGCGCCAGATTGAGTGACTCAATCGACTCCATATCAAGATGGTTGGTCGGCTCATCCATCACCAGGATATTGGGGCGTTGCAGCATCAGCTTGCCAAACAACATACGTCCCTCTTCACCACCCGAGACCACCTTGACGGACTTGCCGGTCTCATCAGATGAAAACAGCAACCGGCCGAGGATACCGCGGATCGCCATATCGTCATCACCGGGACGGCGCCATTGGCTCATCCATTCAAACAGGGTCATATCGGTAGCAAAATCTGAGGCGTGATCCTGGGCGAAGTAACCGATATTGCAGTTCTCCGACCACTTCACTGTACCGCTGGTCGGCTCCATGTTGTCACCCACCAGCGCCCGCAGCAGCGTGGTCTTACCGATACCGTTGGGGCCGATGATGGCAACACGTTCACCAACCTCAATCATCAAGTTAAGGTGTTTGAAGAGTGGTTTGTCGTCGTAGCTCTTGCTCAACCCTTCCACTTCCAGTGCCAGACGGTAGAGCTTTTTATCCTGCTCAAAACGGATATAGGGGTTGGCGCGGCTCGAAGGTTTGACCTCATCCAGCTGGATCTTGTCGATCTGGCGGGCGCGGGAGGTGGCCTGTTTGGCCTTGGAGGCGTTGGCCGAGAAGCGGCTGACGAAGTTCTGCAACTCAGAGATCTGCGCCTTTTTCTTGGCGTTATCAGAGAGCAGACGCTCCCGCACCTGGGTGGCGGCAATCATGTAGTCATCGTAAGTGCCCGGGTAGAGGCGCAGCTCACCGTAGTCAAGATCGGCCATGTGGGTGCAAACGCTGTTCAAAAAATGGCGGTCATGGGAGATGATGATCATGGTGCTGCTGCGCTCATTGAGCACCGTTTCAAGCCAGCGGATGGTATTGATGTCGAGGTTGTTAGTCGGCTCATCCAACAACATGATGTCCGGATCGGCAAACAGCGCCTGGGCCAGCAGTACCCGCAGCTTCCAGCCTGGGGCCACCGCACTCATCAGACCAGTGTGTTGTTCGATGGCAATACCCACCCCCAGCAGCAGCTCACCGGCACGTGACTCGGCGGTGTAACCATCCATCTCGGCGAACTCCACCTCCAGCTCCGCTACCCGCATGCCCTCCTCTTCGCTCATCTCTGGCAACGAGTAGATGCGGTCTCGCTCCTGTTTCACCCGCCACAACTCGGTATGGCCCATGATCACGGTGTCGATCGGTGTGAACTCTTCAAAGGCAAACTGCTCCTGCCGCAGCTTGCCGACCCGCTGATTGACATCGACCGAGACGTTGCCCGCCGTTGGCACCAGATCACCACCCAGTATTTTCATGAAGGTTGACTTGCCACAGCCGTTGGCGCCGATCAGGCCGTAGCGGTTACCACCACCAAACTTGACCGAGATGTTTTCAAAGAGTGGCTTGGCACCAAACTGCATGGTGATATTGGCTGTTGTGATCACGGGAGTGTCCTGGAATTAAGGTCAAAAGTGGCGCGCATTATCGCACAGAATGGCTGGCAACCCTGCGCCTTTGAGGTGGGTAAATTAAAATCCTGGCGCCACTTCAATCATCTGTGACCCGGCCACGCCCGGCCTTGATCTGCCCCTGGCGCTTTTTGCCCTCCAGCCGCCGGGTCTTGGAGGCACGGGTTGGCTGGGTGGCACGACGCGTCCGCTGCACAATGGCGGCAGCGCGAATAAAGGCCTGGAGTCGTTGCAGCGCCTCTTCGCGATTTTTCTCCTGCGAGCGGAACTGCTGCGCCTTGATGATGATCACCCCCTCCTTGGTGATGCGCTGGTCGCGCAGATTCAGCAAGCGCTCTTTATAAAAGTCGGGCAGCGATGAGGCGTTGATATCAAAACGCAGATGGATCGCGGA
>CAMTXZ010000022.1:0-13250 GCA_947085765.1 uncultured Chromatiaceae bacterium
CAGGCGATGCATGAGGCGTTGCAGCGCAAACCCAACGAAGTTGAGTATTACAATAATCTTGGTGTTATGTTGGGCCGTTTGGGTCGTTACGATGAGGCGTTGGTAAATTACCAGCAGGCTCTGCGTTTAAGGCCAAACATGGATGGGATCTATTGCAATATTGCCAATCTCTATCACAACATGGGTGATAACAAGATGGCAAAGGCCAGCTTTGTCCGTGCGCTGGAGATTAATCCGTTTAACCCCTCCACACATATGAATCTTGGATTTCATTACTCCCGGGTTGGCCGTTATGATGAGGCAATGGAGTGTTTTAGCGAGGCGCTACGGATTCAACCCGATTATGCCGGGGCCCATTGGAATCTTGCATTGCTGTTGTTATTACTTGGAAAGCTCATAGAAGGTTGGCGGGAGTACGAGTGGCGTTTTCAATGTGATGAAATAAAGCGGCAAGAGATTATTGCGCGACTCACTTCAAAGCCGATGTGGGATGGTCTGCCTCTCACTGGAAAAACCCTGCTTGTATTTGTGGAACAGGGCTTTGGCGATGCACTGCAATTTTGCCGTTATCTTCCCCTTGTCATGCAGCGAGTTGATCGTATTGTTTTTGAATGTCACCCTGAACTGTTGTGCCTGTTGTGCCTGTTGCGCGGGCGTTTTGGTGCTGTGGAGTGTGTTGCACGTCCTGCTGATGGCACGCTGCCAGCAGTAAATTACGACCTGCAGATTCCACTTGTGAGTCTGCCCCGGCTGTTTGAAACAGAGTTGGAGAGTGTGCCGCAAACGGTGCCCTATATTCAGGCGGATCCACAACAGGTCGAGCAGTGGCGGCAGCGCCTGGACGGTAATGAGTTCAAGGTTGGATTGGTCTGGGCCGGAAGTCCGGATCATCGACGTGACCACTGGCGTTCATTCTCATTGGCGGCATTCAGCCCTTTGGGGCGAATTCAGGGTGTCCGTTTTTACAGTCTGCAAAAAGGTGCGGCGGCCACTGAAATGGCTACGCCGCCAGCAGCTATCTGTTTGACCGATCTGGCCCCTGAACTCGATGACTTTGCAACAACTGCCGCAGTGATCGCCAATCTCGATCTGGTGATCACAGTAGATACTGCGGTGGCGCACCTGGCCGGAGCGATGGGCAAGCCGGTCTGGACCCTGATCTATTCACCTCCTGATTGGCGCTGGCTGCTTGAACGTGAAGATACACCCTGGTATCCAACCATGCGTCTGTTCAGGCGCGAGATAGCGGGTGAGTGGGCGCCAGTGATCGAGCAGGTGGCGCGGGAGCTGGAGAGAGTTGTATCACCTGGAGCAGGCAGCTGATGGCCGGGTCGAAAAATGTTTTGCTGCGTTCCAAAATACGAAAAGCCGAGCAGTTGTTGGCTGCACAACGGCTGCCCGAGGCACGTGCTGCGTTTGAGCAGCTCTGTCAGAAAAATCCGCACGACTACGATCTCTGGCTGAATCTGGGGATTGTCAGTGGCAGGCTTGGTCAGATCAAGGTCGCAGAGGTTGCTTTAAAAAAAGCGCTTGCGCTGCGCAGTACCGAGCCGCATCTCTACATCAAGTTGATGCAGCTCTGTGAACTGCAAGGACGCTTTGATGAGGCCGTAAATTATTACCAGAGTTACCTCTGCCTGAAACCAAAAGATGCCGATGTTTATGCCCAAATGGGACGGCTGTTGCATCAACTGGGCAGATTGCCAGAGGCTGAGCAGGCGTTACGTGAAGCGCTGCGCTGGAGTCCTGATAACGCTAATTATGCCAATAATCTTGGTATCACTCTGTACGACCTTGGCCGTTACGATGAGGCGTTAGACGCTTATCAGGCGGCTTTGCAGTTGAATCCAAACATGGATGATGCCTACTGCAATCTTGGCAATCTGTATCAAAAAACGGGTGAAACTGAGCGCGCTGAAGCAAGCTATTTTGCAGCGCTGGAGCTTAATCCCATGAACGTTGAGGTGGGCAAAAATCTCGGCATTCTTTTACTTACGGCTGGGCGTAATGATGAGGCGATGCGCTGTTTTGATGCGCGCTTGCGGCTAGTGCCGGATTGTGCCGATTCCCATTGGAACCGCGCCTTGCTGTTGTTGGCGGCGGGTGATTTTGGTGCTGGCTGGCAGGAGTATGAGTGGCGTTTCCGGTGTGAAGAGTTGAAATCAGAATTTCTTACTGCGCGATACTCTTCGAAAGAGTTGTGGGATGGGGCGCAGCTCTGCGGAAAAACATTGCTGATCTACGCAGAGCAGGGGCTTGGCGATACATTGCAATTTTGTCGCTACCTGCCATTGGTAATGCAGAGGGTTGAACATCTGGTTTTTGAGTGTCAGCCTGAGTTGTATCGGCTGTTATCTGGAACGTACAGTGGCATCACGTTGATTCAGCGACATGCCGAACATCTGCTACCGGATGTGAATTATGATTTCCAGGTTCCGCTTCTGACGCTTCCGCGCCTGTTTGATACGGTTATGGAGTCGATCCCCGACACAGTCCCGTATATAAATGTGGACGAGCGACTGGCTGAGGATTGGCGGCAACGTATTGATAGAGGTCGATTCAATGTTGGAATCGTCTGGGCCGGAAATAAAAATTATAAGGGTGATAAGGAGCGCTCTTTAACGCTGGCAGCACTGGAGCGGCTTGGAGAGGTTGAAAACGTCTGTTTCTACTCTCTTCAAAAAGGCCCTGGCGCTGCAGAGGCAGTTGTGGCACCCGCCGCAATGCAGCTGGTGGATCTGGCGTCTGAGCTGGATGATTTTGCCACCACCGCCGCCATAATCGCCAGCCTTGACCTGGTGATCACTGTGGATACGGCCGTTGCCCACCTCGCTGGTGCTATGGGCAGACCGGTCTGGACGCTGATCTACTCCCCCCCGGACTGGCGCTGGTTGCTGGAGCGTGAGGATAGTCTCTGGTATCCGACCATGCGTCTCTTCAGGCAGGGTCTGCCAGGTGAGTGGGAGCCAGTGGTTGAGCAGGTGGCGCTGGCGTTACATCAAATCGTATCAACCAGGTGATTCTGGCGCTGGCAGGAGTGTCCACTATTCCTGTATACTGCGGCACTTCTTGGATATTGGGCGTTGCCCGTATCACATCGTTTTATGGTGGCTCGCGTCGGTCACCCCGCAACGATACGCTGTAAACCCCGCCAGGCCCGGAAGGGAGCAACGGTAGCAGCGGATTCGTGTGCCGGGGCACGGCGGGCGCGGGCTGCCACCTATCTTTTTCACTACCTTAATCCTCCTGTCAAAACTCATCGATTCCTCTTTTTCATCCGTGTGATAAACCCTGTTTTGCGTTAGAATCTTGGCCTATGTCACTATTTATCCATACATTCCCGGCTCGACGCATAAAGGTGAACGCATGAGTTATCAGGTTCTGGCGCGCAAATGGCGGCCACGTAACTTCGGTACCATGGTGGGGCAAGAGCATGTCCTGCGGGCGCTGATTAATGCGCTTGATAATGACCGTCTGCATCACGCCTATCTCTTTACCGGCACCCGTGGAGTGGGTAAAACCACTGTCGCACGTATCTTTGCCAAGTCTCTTAACTGTGAACAGGGCATCACCTCCACACCGTGTGGTGTCTGTAGTGCCTGCCGCGAGATCGACGAGGGCCGTTTTGTTGATCTGCTTGAGGTGGATGCGGCGTCGCGCACCAAGGTCGAGGATACCCGCGAGTTATTAGAGAACGTGCAGTATGCCCCGACCCGTGGCCGCTACAAGGTCTACCTCATCGATGAAGTGCACATGCTCTCTACTCACAGTTTTAATGCACTGTTGAAGACCCTGGAAGAGCCACCACCGCACGTTAAATTTTTATTGGCGACCACCGACCCGCAAAAACTGCCCGTCACCATTTTGTCGCGTTGCCTGCAGTTCAGTTTGAAACGGTTGTCGAAGGAGCTGATTGTTGGCCATCTCATCAATGTGATGCAGCAAGAGCAGATTGCCGTAGAAACGGGCGCTATCACCTTGATCGCTGAAGGTGCTGACGGCAGCATGCGTGATGCGTTGAGCCTGCTGGATCAGGCGATCGCTTACGGTGGCGGCAAAGTCACCACCGATGAAGTGGCGACCATGCTGGGCACCATCGATAAAAGCTACCTCTTCCGCATCCTGCAAGGGCTGGCCGATGCCAATGGTCAGGTTATTCTTGATACCGTACACGGTCTGGCGCAGCAGGGGGTCGACTTCACTGCTGTGCTGGCGGGGCTGGTATCACAGTTGCACCAGTTGGCGCTGATCCAGGTGGCCCCACAGGCGCTGGATCAGTCACCTGACCTGGAGACAATTCAGTCTCTGGCACATGCCATCAGCCCTGAGGATGTGCAGCTCTATTATCAGATTGGCCTGATGGGGCGGCGTGACCTCCCTTACGCCCCGGACTCACGTAGTGGCTTTGAGATGGTGCTGTTGAGAATGTTGGCATTTCGCCCTGTAGCGGTGGGTGAGACGGCATCGCAACCTCAGAGTGTTGCTACTCCTCCAACAGTGAAGGTGCGGCCACAACCCGTTGCTGCCCCTGCGCCTGCCCAGCAATCAGCCCAGCAATCACTCCAGGCCGCCGCCGCATCTCCGGCTGCACCGGTTGTTGCCTTCAAACCCGAGCCGGTGGCAATGGTTTCAGCGCTCCTGCCGGAGAGCCTTGCGCCCTGGCATGAGATTGTGGCGCGGCTCGACCTGAAGGGCATGGCGCAGCAGCTTGCAGTAAATTCGATCATGACGGGGCGCGACGCCAACGTCATCAATCTGATGCTCTCACCACAACATGCCACGTTGCGCAGTCCGGCCATGGAGCAACGTCTGCACGAGGCATTACAGAACTATTTTGCTGCGCCCGTGAAGCTCAAATTTACCATCGGTGAAGTGCAGGAGAGTCCTGCTCACTTGCAGCAACGCGCCAATGATGAACGCCAGCAGGCGGCGGTTACCGCCATGCATAACGATCCTAATGTTCAGCGCATCCGCGAAACTTTCAATGCGGAAGTGATTACCGAATCCATTCGCCCGCTTGGGTGATTTAAGCGTCAACCTACTTTAAAAAGAGGGAAAGTATCATGATGAAAGGTGGTTTGGGTGGCCTGATGAAGCAGGCTCAGAAGATGCAGGAAAACGTGCAAAAGGCTCAGGAAGAGCTGGGCAATATGGAAGTCACTGGTCAGGCTGGTGGTGGCATGGTCGCGGTGGTCATGACCGGTCGTCACGATGTGCGCCGCGTGACTATTGATCCCTCTTTGATGCAGGAAGATAAAGAGATGCTCGAAGATCTGCTGGCGGCAGCGGTGAATGATGCCGTGCGTACCATTGAGCGTGTCAGCCAGGAGAAGATGTCAGGCATGACTGCGGGCATGGGGCTGCCACCAGGAATGAAGCTGCCATTTTAAAATTGTTATCACGGTGAGACAAACTCCGCCTGTTATGGATTTTGTTGTTAATGAGCTGGCGAATTTGATGTCTGATATGCGATGAAACAAGTTTCCCTGATTGGTGAGTTGATCGAGGCGCTGCGCTGTTTGCCCGGTGTTGGGCCAAAATCGGCCCAACGTATGGCCTATTATCTGCTGGAGCGTGACCGTAATGGGGCGCGCCATTTGGCGCAGATGCTGGTGGAAGCGGCTGATAAAATCGGCCACTGCAAACAGTGTCGTACGCTGACTGAACATGAGATTTGCGCCATCTGTGCAGATGTAAGCCATAAACGTGACCGGTCGCTGTTATGTGTGGTGGAGATGCCGACCGATGTGGCGGCAATCGAACATTCAAATGTCTATCGCGGCCTCTATTTTGTGTTGATGGGGCACCTCTCGCCACTGGATGGTATTGGCCCTGACCAGATAGGCCTCGACCAGCTCGCGGCCCGGCTGGCGCAGCAGGAGGTGAAAGAGGTGATTCTTGCCACCAATTCGACGGTGGAGGGGGAGGCGACCGCTCACTACATCGCGGAGCTTGCCAAGGGTTATAAAATCAATATCAGTCGTATCGCTCGTGGTGTGCCGATGGGTGGTGAGTTGGAATATGTAGATGGCGGTACGCTCTCCCATGCAATGGCTAGTCGTCAGCTGATTTGATCAATTTTTCATCGTTAACTGATGCTCGTTATCTGCTGTAACTTCGTCCCATAGTGGCAATGAATCAAGAAAAAGGATAATGCGTGTCAGGAGCTCTTTTATTTGCAATCGCAACCTATGCGTTGATGGTGATGGCATTTTTCCTCGCTAAATGGCGCTATTTTCATATGCCGGTGATGATTACTACTATTCTGTTTGATCTGTTAATACCCTTTTATCTGGTGCTCACCAATGACTGGTACAAAAGATTGATAGAGCAGGAAGAGATATTCTCTTTCATGATCTGGATGCACTTTATATTGGTACTAACCCTTTATGCACTTTATGGTTTGCAGATAATGACGATAAAAAAGATGATCAATGGAGATGTGGTGGCGCGCCAGGAGCACCGTACCCAAGGGATGGGGGTTTTGATCGCTCGCGGTCTGGTGATCCTCTCCGCGGCCATGTTGATTGATCCTACAGGAGCGGAGTAGAGTGGTGGTTGTGAGCAATATTTGGGAGGCAAAGATATGCAGTTAACTCTCTATACTGACTATTCATTACGAGTGCTGATCTATCTTGGTACACACCCAGGCCATCGCGCCACTATCACCGAGATTGCCCAGAGCTACGGGATCTCGCGTAACCATCTTGTTAAAGTGGTACATAACTTGGCGACGGTCGGCTATATCAATACTACTCGTGGGCGAAGTGGTGGCATGGAGCTGGCATTGGCGCCGGAGTTGATCAATATCGGCGAAGTGGTACGTAAGACTGAGCCTGATTTTAATTTGGTTGAGTGTTTTAATGAGGCGACCAACAGCTGCCCGATCTCTCCTGCATGTGCCTTGATCAAGGCGCTGAGACGTGCAAACAGTGCATTTTTTGAGGTGCTTGATCAATATACACTGGCCACGGTGGTGGCCAATGCCTCAGAGCTGGCTGTCTATTTAAAGATCGATTCAACCTCACTATCCAAGACTCAACGTTAATCCTTCTGCCCCACTTAGCAGAAGGAGAGAAAAGGGGCTATTTTTTTTGTAGTGCTAAAGGCTCAGTGAATGAGTGCAGAATTTCCAGGTAGTTGTTGTATCGACGCTGACTGATTTTATTTTCGGTCACAGCCGTTTTAATCGCACAGATCGGTTCACGCACATGGGCGCAGTTGTTAAATTTGCATTGGCCACGATAGGGACGGAACTCTATAAAGCAGTAAGCCAAAGCATCCTGCTCGATCTTGGCCAATCCAAACTCACGCACCCCGGGTGAATCAATCAAATTGGCGCCACACGGCAGATGGTAGAGCGCAGCGGTGGTGGTGGTATGTTTACCTTTGCCAGAACTGGCTGAAACCTCACCGATACGAATCACCTCATCCGGCAATAGTGCACTGATCAGTGATGATTTGCCTACGCCGGACTCGCCGACAAAGACATTGGTATGGTTTGCCAGTTGCGCCTCCAGGTCATCAAGGCCATTTTCCTGAGTGGTGCTGGTATACCGCACCTGATAACCGATGTCGTGATAGCTCTGAAGATCCTGTGTCAGCCGCTGCTGCTCTTCACTGTTGAGCAGGTCAATTTTGTTTACCACCAATACAGGTGTGATATCGAGATTTTCAGCGGCAATAATGTAACGATCAATCAGATTAGCGTGAAATCGATACCCTTCATCATCGAGTGCTTTGACAGTAGTAACGATGATGAGCTGGTCGATGTTGGCAGCAATAGCCTTCTCACGACCAATGTCATCGGGACGCGAGAGCAGGGTATCGCGCTTTAACAGTTCAACCACGATACCCTGGTTATCATGGCTCGGCTCCCAGACCACCCGATCGCCACAGACGATGGTGCCGTGTTTGCGACGTGAGGTGCAGCGATGGGTAATACCATCACTATCTTCAATATCCATCTTGGCGCCATAACTGGTGACCACCAAACCAGTACGGCGATTACTGTCTGCAGGAATGGTGCTGGTTTTAGATAAGGGCTGAGGGGGACGCTGAGAAGGACGTTTAAGTGACATGGAGTGTCTTACTTGGCTGGGTATTTGTAAAAAGCGCTATTCAGGTAGTCGACTACCTGATTGATCTGGGAGTCTGCCCAATGTTTATTATTGGCATTTTCGCAAAACTCAACCCGTGCTTTTAGTTCTGGCAGACTCTGAATGATGCTGTTTTTACGGGTATAGATAGCGTTGTCGTGACACTGCTGGCACTGGGTTTCCACTAGTTTCTTGCCGGCAGCTACAGTCGCCTCAGAGGCATTGGCGGGCAAGGCGATAAATGCACTCATCATTACTGTAGTCGCAAATATGTATTTCATGGCAGTACCTCTTTGGAGTGGTGTGGGGGCTATTCTAGCTGATTCTTTTGAGTGATTCCCTAGATAGATTCTCAGAAGTGCTGTGAGTTCACAATTAATCTGTTTCACTACGGTAGGCACCACTTTTTGCTAAAATGACAACCCCATTCACGGACTCACAAAGGGCTATCATGTCACAGAACCCCAATAATCTGATCTGGATCGACCTTGAGATGACCGGCCTCGACCCAGATACAGATGTGATCATTGAGATTGCAACCATTGTCACCGATGCCGAACTCAATACCATCGCCGAAGGTCCGGTCTTTGCCGTTCATCAAAACGATGCAGTGTTGGCTGGCATGGATGAGTGGAATACCCGGCAGCATGGCGGCTCTGGTCTGACGGCCCGCGTCAAGGCCAGCACCATCGATTCCCGTGAGGCGGAACGCCAGACTATTGAGTTTCTCGGTCAATACCTGCCAGCCAATACCTCTCCCATTTGCGGCAACAGCATCTGCCAGGATCGTCGCTTTCTCTACCGTCACATGCCCGAGCTGGAGCGCTTTTTTCACTACCGAAATCTCGATGTCAGCACCTTGAAAGAGCTGGTAAAGCGTTGGGCGCCTAACCTTGTAAACGGTTTTGAGAAAAAGGGCAGTCATCTGGCGCTGGATGATATCCGCGATTCGATCCGTGAGTTGCAATATTACCGTGAACACTTCATCAAGTTGCCCCAAGAGTAATATTACAAGGTGAGTGCACTGATTTTAAGCGGTCTCTATTTCAGTCCGATCAATCTGCTGCAAACGTTTGCCTGTTCTAAAGCGGTATGGAACAGCCCGTTATTTTTACTGAAAGTGAAACGTATATGGTAAATAAAACCACTGTAGAACTCGCCAGCTGGCAGTATGTTTTCAGCGCCTGGCTGGTGGCTGCTGTTGCTACAGTCGGCAGTCTGTTTTTTAGTGAGGTGATGGAGCTGGCACCTTGTGTGCTCTGCTGGTATCAGCGCATCTTTATGTTCCCTTTAGCGGTGATTCTGTTAGCGGGGCTGCACCCTTTGGACATTCGGGTGGTTCGTTATGCACTGCCTTTGGCTGTGATTGGTCTGTTATTCACGATGTATCACACCCTGCTGTTTTACGGCTTTATCCCAGAAAACCTCCGGCCTTGTAGTCAGGGGATCTCTTGTTCTGATGCTTCGATGGAACTGTTTGGCATTTTACCGATCCCACTGCTGTCACTGGCATCCTTTATGATCATTATCATTTTGTTATTAAAGGCCCGTTCACTCGCCAGATAAACGTTCTGGATGCGGTGTCTGTTGGCAATACATTTAAATAGGAATTAAACATGAAACAGAGTCATTTTACGCTCATTGCGCTTTTGCTGATTGCCGTTGCCTTTACAGCGGTGGCTTTTTTATACAATTCGGAACAGGGCGAAAAAGCGAGCCAACAGGCCTCGCTGAATAGCGAGTCGCTAATCAGAGATCATTCGGTGAGGAGTGGCAACCCCCAGGCCAAGGTTACCATAGTCGAATTTCTTGATCCGGCCTGTGAAACCTGCGGAAAATTCCATCCGTTGGTTAAAGGGCTGATCGAACAGCATGGCGGCAAGGTAAATCTGGTAGTGCGTTACGCACCACTGCACCCGGGATCTGACCAGATGGTGGCGATTCTTGAGGCCGCCAAGATGCAAGGACAATTCTGGCAGGTGCTGGAGCTGATGTTTGATACCCAGCCCCAATGGGCAATCAATCACAGGGCAGAGCCAGAGATATTCTGGAACCATATGACCCAGACACAGGCAGGCATCGATTTTGCGAGGTTGCAACAGGATATGAATAATCCTGCGGTGATCAAGGCGATTGAGCAGGATATCGCCGATGGTCAGTTGTTAGGTGCCACCAGAACGCCAGCCTTTTTTGTCAACGGCAAGCCGCTGACAGAGTTTGGTTATGAACAGTTGGCAAGACTGGTAGATTCAGAGGTTAAGGCCAACTACTGAGTCACATCTGTGGGCATGGCGCACACGGCTAAAGCCGTGTGCCTTTTAGAACGCAGAAAAAACTCGTTGTTGAAACCAGAGTATGGAGGGGTAGGCTGCGATCCATATCCAGAAAAAACGGTTTAGTCCAAATAGACAGGCATTTGAGAAGTGGAAACAGGCGGCGATTACTAGTGCGATGGCCAGACTGGTGGTTGATAACAGCGATATGGGAAAGAGCAGCTCAAAAATTATCACCGCCCACGACATGAACAAGAGAACCCGCGGTGAATTAGACCACCCTCTTAACGATTCGCTAACAGGGTAGGCCGAGAATTGAAAAACGTCGCATAGGGCCCGGCCGCTGCGCCACTCAGGATTTACAATTTTTACCCAGCCTGAAATAAAATACGACAATACTAGTTGCAACGCCAGATAACCAAATGCAATCTCTCTCCAGTAGTGTGTTGGGGCAAAATTAACCAGGCATAAACAGCATAAAATCAGCAGGCTCATGCGGTCTGCGCCGCCGTTGTACGGCCCTTGAAAGCGAATTAAAATCGCCAACCCAATAAGCAGTAACAACAGGGAAACCCAAATAGTTTGAAAGCCAATAATCAGTAGCAGAGATAAAATCAGCCGTGGGATAAACAGGACTCGTTCATTAGTCGCTGATTTAAAGTGCTCCATACTCTGTTGCACAAAAGCAAAACCCAGCAATATTTCAGTCATGCGGATGGCATTATCTAACTCCATTTTTTGCCTGGTAGCGGTAATGGTTCGATGCGTGAGTAGAAAACTATCTCCTGCTCTATTTGTGACACCTGCCGCTGTATCAGCAACAGGCGAAATTGCAGATGAGTCGCCGTTATTGGAGCGGTGTTTTTTCTGTGAACCATCAGATCAACTGCAATCCGGTTCAAAATTTCATCTTCACTGTGTTGTGTTGGATTTTCTAACAGCCGTTCAGAGCAGCTGACCATAAACAGTGATTCATTCCAGTGTTGATTCCAGAACATTCGTTTGAGCATCTGTATAAAGGATAGCTGCGCCGGGCGCGGACGAAACTCATGCCAATCATCCGGAGAATCATTGCTTGAATCTAATAACGCAAACTGGATGCGTGGTGATGGCGCAATGACATCGAAAAAACGCCAGGAGGGGAAGAGTGTGGGTAGCAGTAGTTGTAGTATCTTTATCATCGGTGGAGGTGGTTATCTTGGTGACATGCTTTTGTGATGACAGCATGCAGATGGAGTATCTATAGGCACAGGTAGCACCCTAAGTTTTTGTGTGCCCTTTCAACAGAGTATTCATTATCTCTGTAAGAGAGCGTATTTGTGTGGGTGTCAGCAGTTCTGCTATTAGTTTTTGAATGGCACTCTCATATACCGGCCACATTTCACTCTTCATCTGTATCCCCTGTTTGGTGATATGCACAATGCTTCCCCGCCCATCTGTATCACAGGCTTGACGTTTTACAAGGCCACGTTTTTCCAGTCGATCGATTAAACGAGATAGATTATGTTTGTTGAGTAGAACCCGTTCGCCAATTTCAAACTGCCTTAGACCAGAGTCGGGTTCTCTATCGAGTTCAAGCAGAACGTCATACCACGACAATGGTGGCAGACCGGCCTCTTTTAACATGGCTTCAACTTGGCTCATCAATACCTGTTGCGAGCGCAATAGTAAAATCCAGGCTGTTTCTGCTTGTTTGGATAAGACTTTTTCCATAGTGATGATTATCCTACTGAAAACTGGTTGTAATTGCAATCAGTTGCTGCTAGTTTATTGTTGTTGTATATGCAACTAACAGCGAGTGATAAGGAGAACAACATGAGTCAGTTTATATCGCGTGATGATTTAAAAGCGTTAATCAACTCTGACAGCGCCCCCGTTATTGTTGAGGCGCTACCAAACCAGTACTACAGTAGCGGACATTTGCCGGGTGCTATTAATATTCCTCATGATGACGTTGGCGCTAAAGCTGAGGATCATATTCCGGACAAGAGTGAAACCGTGATTGTGTATTGTGCAAATTCAGAGTGCCAGAACTCTCACATTGCTGCCGAGAGCTTAAGGGCGTTAGGTTATATAAGTGTGTATGTCTATAAGGAGGGAAAAAAAGATTGGCAAGAGGCCGGTTTGCCGCTGGAATAACTAATCGAGGTAAATTAGATCCATTCCATTCATTGGTGTAGGTCATGGTGGCGAGCTGTTATAGCGTAAAAAACAGTGAAGATTAATTAGTTGTAATTATTTTTTTAGCTCCTGACACAATGGTGTCAGGAGCTGCTATTTATACTAACATCCTCCTGATGACCAACATCTCCAAGGAGGAGACGATGAAAACAGAGGCAATGAAGTGACAGGGTGCATTTAGCTGGAATGAACTGATGACAACAGATGTCCAGGGTGCAAAAGCCTTTTACGGCGAGTTATTAGGCTGGGTGCTGGAGGATATCAAAGCAGGAGAGATGGAGTACACCATGGCCAAGGCGGGTGGGGTGGAGTGTGCTGGTATGATGACAATTCCGGCTGAGGCAAAGGGGATGCCGTCGAGTTGGGGTGGTTATATCACCGTGAATGATGTAGATGCCATGGTTTCACGGGTGGAAGCACTGGGTGGTAAAGTTTTTGTGCCGCCGCAAGATATTCCCAATGTGGGGCGCTTCTGTGTCATTGCTGATCCACAAGGTGCGATGGTCTCTTTAATCACCTATTTTGATATGGAGTAGTCACAATGGTGGACCGCTATTTTTCTCAAGCGACTTTTGGATTTTTGCGCGAACTTGCGGCCAACAATAACCGCGACTGGTTTTCGGATAATAAAGATCGTTATGAAGAGCTGGTCCGCACCCCTGCTTTAACCTTTATCGAAGATATGGCCGGTAAGTTA
>CAMTXZ010000023.1:0-1069 GCA_947085765.1 uncultured Chromatiaceae bacterium
CTGCGAGGTCTCCTCTCAAAAAAGGGGAATCACTTTGGGAGCGAACGTTTATAGATTTGGAATTAATTGCACAGGATAAGGACTTGGTGAAATCATTTTTCAGAAACGAAGCGGTATCCTTTGCTGCTGACTAGTTAGTATATATTCAAGAGAGCGTTACTTGAGCTTAATAAGTTGGACGGAGTTCAGGTTTTAATTCCCATGCATGATGCCGCATTGTTTCAGTATCCGCCAGGTTTTGATCCAAAATCGGTGGTTTCTTTATTCGAAGATACTATGACAGCTTCTTTGGATGGAAGGATAAATGGAAAAGCTTCGATTGAGGAGTTTTATATTACTCATGAGAAATAATCATTATTGATAAGTTCGAGAGTGTGAGTGTCTACTTTCTGGAAATATCTACGTCCGCTTCTGGCCGTTACCGCCAAACCATTTCCCCTCTGTATATTATGACAGAACTCCAAGCAAGCAGCCTGGATGAAGTGGAACGGAATCCAGGGTGTGTCGAAACCACAGCTCCCGGATTACACTTCGTTTCATCCAGGTTACAAAATCCAATGGCAGCTCTTGGCCGTTCTGAGAGGAGGTATAGCTCGAACTAATTCGATGCTGTCTGTAAGTCTGAGCTAGCACGGTTATTTAACTCATTAGCTCCTTTGGACTATGTAACCCTGTTACCGGATATTGGTAACGGGGTTTTTTATTACGCTATAAATTTGGATTGCACAAGTTTGAAGCAGACGTTGCTGCATTTACGCACTGGTTGCGCACGTTACTAAGTCAACGTCGTAACGTGGGCTACGAGGTGTAGGTTGGTGCTGAACGTTTTTTGTGAAGAGTTAGGGTCAGGTCTTGCTGTTTGCTCTAATTCAGAGTTAAGCAAAAGACAAGACCTAACTATATCTTCGTAGCATCTTCTGGGATATGTATATGATGTGGCCTAATGATTCTGGACACTAACATAGGGGGTGGTAATCTCCCCCCAAAATCATGAGGTGTTCGAGATGGCAAGACGTACTTTTTCAGCAGAGTTTAAAAATGATTCGGCGAGTTTAGTAATTGATCAAAA
>CAMTXZ010000024.1:0-33482 GCA_947085765.1 uncultured Chromatiaceae bacterium
CCAAATCTCTCGGCGTGCCGCTAATAACTTGCCCAAGAGCCTTATTAATTGTTAAATTAGTAAGATACTTCCCGCAACATTCCAAAGCACAACTTCTTAAGGTAACTCTTCACATGGTCTTCAAGCGCTTTCGCGGCATGTTCTCCAACGATCTCTCCATTGATCTGGGAACAGCCAATACACTGATCTATGTTCGCGGTCAGGGTATTGTCCTCAACGAACCCTCTGTTGTTGCGGTTCGCCAGGATCGCGGGCCTGGCGGCCCGAAGAGCATCGCCGCTGTCGGCATGGAGGCCAAACGCATGATCGGCCGTACTCCCGGCAGTATTGTCGCCATCCGTCCGCTCAAGGATGGTGTGATCGCCGACTTCACGGTCACCGAAAAGATGCTGCAACACTTCATTCGCAAGGTGCATGAAAATCGTTTCTTCCGTCCCAGCCCGCGGGTTCTGATCTGCGTCCCCTGCGGCTCTACCCAGGTGGAGCGGCGCGCCATCAAGGAGTCGGCGGCTGGCGCTGGCGCCCGTGATGTCTACCTGATTGAAGAGCCGATGGCCGCCGCCATTGGTGCCGGCATGCCTGTGGGTGAGGCGCGTGGCTCGATGGTACTGGATATCGGTGGTGGTACTACCGAGATCGCGGTGCTGTCACTCAATGGCATCGTCTACTCTGCCTCGGTACGTGTCGGTGGCGATCGCATGGATGAGGCGATCATCAACTACGTACGCCGCAACTACGGCACCCTGATCGGCGAAACCACCGCTGAGCGCATCAAACACGAGATCGGTTCCGCCTTCCCCGGCAAAGAGGTGCACGAAATCGAAGTGAAGGGTCGCAACCTCTCAGAAGGGGTGCCGCGCAGCTTTACCCTCAACAGCAACGAGATACTCGAGGCGTTGCAAGAGCCACTCACCGGCATTGTCAGTGCGGTCAGGATCGCACTGGAACAGACACCGCCCGATCTCGGCTCCGATATCGCCGAGCGCGGCATGGTGCTGACGGGTGGTGGCGCGTTGCTGCGCGGCCTTGACCGGCTGCTGATGGAGGAGACCGGCCTGCCCGTGATCGTCGCCGAAGACCCCCTCACCTGCGTCGCCCGTGGTGGTGGTCGCGCCCTGGAGATGATCGACGAAGGCGGGGCCGAGGTCTTCTCGCTGGAGTAAGCAAAAAAAACACCGTCATCAGGGAACCAAAATGCCGATTCTGATACTCACTTGAGTAATCGGCCACAACAGTAGGATGTACCATTAAACCGTTATTTGTAGACGGCAACTCTGCCAACGTGCGCCTGCTGGTGTGCGTTCTCATCTCTGTCGCCCTCATGGTGGTGGATCACCGCTTCAGCCTTGTCAAAGATCTACGTAGCGCACTATCTGTAGTGGTCTACCCGATCCAGTACGCAGTCAATTTTCCGCTGACGGCAAGTGGCTGGATGAGTGAGAGCTTTACCACCCGCAAAACCCTCCAGCAGGAGCTCGACAGCCTCAAGAGCACCCAGCTGCTCAACGCCGCCCGCTTGCAAAAACTGGCGGCGCTGGAGACTGAGAATCAGCGCCTGCGACAGCTGCTGGACTCATCATTCAAAATCGGCGAACGGGTTTTGATCGCTGAGCTGCTGGCGGTAGACCTCGAGCCCTTCACCAACCAGGTCGTCATCAACAAAGGCAGCAACCAAGGTGTTTACGACGGCCAACCGCTGCTGGATGCTCACGGCGTCATGGGGCAGGTGACCCAGGTCGGACCGCTCACCAGCACCGTCATGCTGATTACCGACCCCAACCATGCTATTCCAGTGGCCGTCAATCGCAACGGCCTGCGCGCTATCGCCCTGGGCACAGGCAACCCGAACAAGCTGGAGATCCCTCACTTTCCCAATGACGCCAACATTGAAGTAGGCGACCTGTTGATTAGCACCGGCCTCGGTGGCCGCTTCCCTGAAGGGTACCCGGTTGCCACCATTAGCCAGATCCAACAAAATCCCGGCCAGCCGTTTGCATTGGTGATCGCCGCCCCCACCGCCAAACTACGACAGAGTCGTGAGGTACTGCTGGTATGGCCCCAAACCACAAATGAACCAACGCAACCATCAGCCACTACAGCTCCCGCCACCGCTGACCAGGAGGCACCACAATGACCCAGGCCATTCGCCCCCGCGGCGGCTTTGTCATCATCGCCACCTTTGTGGTGGCGCTGCTGCTGACCATCTTGCCGTTGCCCGAATGGATGGTAAAATTCCGTCCCGAATGGGTGGCCCTGATTCTGATCTACTGGTGTATGGCGCTGCCACAGCGGGTCGGCATTATCAGTGGCTTGGTATTGGGGCTGCTGCTCGACACACTCCAGGGCGCCGTGCTCGGCCAGCACGCCCTGGCGCTGGTCGTCACTGCCTATCTGACAAATCGGGTACATCAGCAGGTGCGTGTCTACCCAATGTGGCAACAGGCCTTGAGTGTTATGGGGCTGCTTTTGCTCTACCAGCTGCTACTGCTCTGGGTCAACGGTATTACCGGCACCAAAAGTCAGCTCTGGCTCTACTGGCTGCCCACACTCAGCAGCACCCTGCTGTGGCCCTGGCTGTACCTGATTCTGCGCGACATCAGACGTAACTTTGGGGTGAAAGGTTGAACTCGGAAACAGTTAATCGACCGTCTCATTCGCCGTTACCAGGTTAAATCGCCATGTCTCAGTTCGACCTGAAGGACCATCTTCGCGAAAACCAGCTCTTTACCAACCGCACCATTGTGGCGCTTGTTGGCATCACCCTTGTCATCACCGCCATCATCATTCGCATGGTCTACTTACAGGTGATAGGCCATGAACACTACAGCACCCTCTCTCAAAACAACCGTGTGGGCATTGTGCCGCTGGCACCGACACGGGGCCTGATACTTGACCGCAACGGCGTGATCCTGGCGCAAAACCTGCCCTCCTTCTCATTGGAGATCGTAGCGGAGCGGGTCAAGGATATGGACCTGATCATCAAACAGCTGGCAGCGATCGTTGAGATCAGTGAGCGCGACGTTGACCGCTTTAAGGAGCAGTTGCAACAACAGCGCCGTTTCCAGCCCGCCACCCTGCGCTTCCGCCTCAACGAGACCGAGGTGGCGCGGTTGGCCGTCAACCGTCACCGCTTCCCCGGCGTGGAGGTTCAGGCACGTCTGGTACGCTACTATCCCCAGACCGCCCTGACAGTCCACGCGATTGGCTACGTCGGCCGCATCAGCGAGAAGGACGAGCAGGAGATAGAGGCCGCCAATTACGCCGCCACCACCCATATCGGCAAACTGGGGATCGAAAAGGCCTATGAAGATGTGCTGCACGGCACCGTGGGTTACCAGCGGGTGGAGACCAACGCCTTTGGCCGCATGGTCAGGGTGCTCGATCGTATCGAGCCAGTCCCCGGCCAAAACATTGTGCTGACGCTGGACACCGAGCTACAACGTGTCGCCCGCGATGCGATGGGCGAAGAGATTGGGGCCGTGGTCGCCATCAACCCGAAAAACGGCGAGATCCTGACACTGGTCAGCACCGGCGACTTTGACCCCAATCTGTTTGTTAATGGCATTGATCGCAAGACCTACAAAGAGCTGCAGGAGTCTCCTGCCCGACCACTCTTCAACCGCGCCCTACAGGGGCAGTACCCACCCGGCTCGACCTTCAAACCCTTTGTTGCCCTGGCAGGACAGGAGCTGGGGGTGATCGATGCCGAGCATACGGTCTTCTGTCGGGGCTGGTACTCGCTCAAGGGCAGCACCCACCGCTATCGCGACTGGAAAAAAGAGGGCCATGGCACAACGGACCTGAAAAAGGCGGTGATCGAATCGTGTGATGTCTATTTTTATGAGCTGGCCCAGGCCCTCGGCGTCGACCGGCTACACGACTATCTGACCCAGTTTGGTTTTGGCCGGCGCACCGGCATCGATATCGCTGGCGAAGCCACCGGCATCCTCCCCTCTACCCGGTGGAAACGCGACACCTACAATAAACCCTGGTACCTGGGCGAGACCCTGATCACCGGCATTGGTCAGGGTTACACGCTAACTACACCACTACAGCTGGCGGTCACCACCGCCACCCTCGCCAACGGTGGCCAATACCACCAGCCGCATCTGTTAGGTAGCATCGTCAACGCCCAGACCGAGCAGCTATTTGTGCCTAAACACCCTAGCAGCACCATCAAAAAAGTGGACAACCGTCACTGGCAGGCGGTGATCGATGGCATGATCAATGTCGTGCACAGCGACCGCGGCACAGCCCGCCGCCTGGACCATGGTCAGCCCTACCAGATCGGCGGCAAGACCGGCACCGCCCAGGTGGCCGGCATTAAACAGGGCGCCAAGTACAACGAGGATGAGACCCCCAAACACCTGCGCGACCACGCGCTCTTCATCGCCTTTGCACCTGCCGACGACCCCACCATCGCCGTGGCGGTAATTGTTGAACACGGCGGCCATGGTGGCTCTGTCGCCGCCCCCATCGCTGGCGCCGTCATCGATCACTACCTGCAGGGAGCCGCGCCGCCGCCATGAGCATCAACCGCCAAAAACATTATGAACCCTGGGTTGATCGCCACAAACAGGGGACGCTTTTCAGACGCGGCCTGCATCTGGATTGGCCGCTGCTCGCCGGCCTACTGATACTCTCCGGCATCGGACTGATCGTGCTCTATAGCGCCAGCGGCCAGGACATGGACCATCTCTGGCGCCAGGCTACGCGGCTGGGCCTCGCCTTTGGTGTCATGATCGGTGTGGCGCAGATCCCGCCCCACCATATCGAACGCTGGACCCCTTGGCTGTTTGGTGCCGGAATTTTGATGCTGCTGGCAGTGGAGGCCGTAGGCGATATCAGCAAGGGGGCACAACGCTGGCTCGACTTGGGGATCATTCGCTTCCAGCCCTCTGAACTCATGAAGCTGGCAGTGCCGATGATGGTCGCCTGGTATCTGGCTGAAACCCGCCTGCCACCATCACTCAAGGCGACCGGTGTCGCCGCCGCGCTGATTTTTATACCGGTCGGCCTGATCGCCATGCAACCCGACCTCGGCACCTCGTTACTAGTCTGTGCGGCAGGCGTTTTTGTAGTGCTGCTATCAGGCATCTCCTGGCGTTTTATCGGCATCATCGCCTTTCTCGGCACCTGCGCTGTGCCACTGATGTGGTTCTTTGGTATGCACGACTACCAGCGCCAGCGGGTGCTCACCTTCCTTGACCCAGGCACTGATCCACTCGGCACCGGTTATCACATCATTCAATCGATGATCGCCATCGGCTCCGGCGGCCTCTACGGCAAAGGCTGGCTCAACGGTACCCAGTCGCAGCTGGATTTCATCCCGGAACGCTCCACCGATTTCATCTTTGCAGTCTTTGCCGAAGAGTTCGGCTTCTTTGGCATCGTGCTGCTACTGACCATCTACCTCTTCGTCATTCTGCGCGGTCTCTACATCGCCAGCCAGGCCCAGAACAGCTTCACCCGGCTGCTGGCAGGCAGCTTAACAATAACGTTTTTTGTCTACGTCGCCGTCAATATAGGCATGGTATCGGGACTATTGCCGGTGGTCGGGGTACCCTTGCCACTGATCAGCTACGGCGGCACCTCAATGATCACATTGATGACCGGCTTTGGCATACTGATGTCGATACAGACCCACCGCAAGTTGGTGACAACTTGAAGAGCGCATTTAAGACAGGATTAAAATGAGACTATCAGCCCCGTCCACCACCCATCTATCTGCACTGCTGGCCGCACTGGTACTGCTGGCAGGTTGTAGTGGCCCCAGCCCCACCCGGCCCACCATCACCGCCCCCACCGCCGCCGCCGCCACCGCCACCCCCGACATTGCCGTTGAACCCAGTGACGGTGCGCCCGGCCGTCAGGTTGATATCAATACCATCCCTGACGCCGTGCCACGATCTGAGCCTTACAGCAAATATGGCAACCCCGGCAGTTACGTTGTCTTCGGCAAGACCTACACACCGCTCAAAGGCAGCAAAGGCCATGTCGAACGTGGCATCGCCTCGTGGTATGGCACCAAATTCCACGGCCGGCGCACCTCCAGCGGCGAACCTTACAATCTCTATGACATGACCGCCGCCCATAAAACCCTGCCGCTGCCCACCTATGCCCAGGTGACCAATCTCGACAATGGCCGCTCAATCATCGTCAAGATCAATGATCGCGGCCCGTTTCATGAAGGGCGCATCATCGATCTCTCCTACGTCGCCGCCATGAAGCTCGACATCATGAAAACCGGCACCGGCCGGGTTGAGGTGCGCGCCATCGACCCCAGCGCGCCAACCGCCCATCTAGCCCAGCCAGCCACCACCAAGACCGAACCCGTCACGCTGGCAACCGCACCTGCGGCCAGCCAAAACCTCTTTCTCCAGGTAGGCGCCTTCAGCACCTTCAGCAATGCTGAAAATCTGCGCAACCGTCTCAGCAACGTCGCCGCGACACCGATTGTAATCAGCAAGGGCGATCAGGTTCAGCCAATATACCGAGTACTCATTGGCCCATTAAGCAACGACCAAGAGGCACAGCAGCTGGCAGAGCGCCTCACCAACGTCGGCATCAGCCAGACCAACCTGGTGCTAAATTAATCGCCTGCGCCGCGCCATTCACCTACATTTCCCGGAACAATCCCGTTAAAATGGCGTCTCACCCTGGCTAGTGACCCCATTGGTAAATTCCAGCCACCCTTTTAACCTTCCCCCCGGACCTTCAGCAGAGACATGATCACAACAAAATTAGATTTGCGCCAAGCCTTAACGATCTGCCTGACAGGTATCACCCTGGTTGCCACGCTGCTACTCGGCACGGCACGGGCTGACGCCAGCCTCAGCACCACACCACCACCGCAGGTCCAGGCGCGCAGCTATGTGCTGATGGACTACAACAGTGGCAAGGTACTCGCCAGCGACAAGTCCGATGAACGCATGGAGCCTGCCAGCCTGACCAAAATCATGGCCGTCTACGTCATCCTGCATGAACTGAAAGCGGGCAAGTTCAAGTTAAATGATGAGGTCCGCATCAGTGAAAAGGCGTGGCGCATGGAAGGTTCGCGCACCTTTGTGGAGGTCGGCAACAAAGTACCACTCGAAGTACTGCTCAAGGGGCTGGTCATTCAGTCAGGTAATGACGCCACCGTCGCCCTGGCCGAACATGTCGCCGGCAGTGAAGAGCTCTTTGCCAGCCTGATGAACCAGACCGCCAAGGCGCTGGGCATGAAGGGAACCAACTTCGTCAACAGCACCGGCCTGCCCGATCCCAACCACTACACCACCGCTCACGACCTGGCGCTGCTGACCCAGGCAATGATCCGCGACTACCCTGAACACTACTCCTGGTACTCGCTCAAACAGTTCACCCATAACGGCATCACCCAGCACAACCGCAACAAGCTGCTGTGGATGGATGACCACGTCGATGGTGTCAAAACCGGCCACACCGAGAGCGCTGGCTACTGCCTGATCTCCTCATCCAAGCAGGACGGGATGCGGCTGATCGCTGTGGTGATGGGCGCCACCAGCGAAAATTCACGCGCCGCCGAAAGTCTGAAGCTGTTGCGCTACGGCTTCCGCTTCTACGAAACCCATCGCCTCTATGCACCACAACAGCCGCTCAGCAGCGCCCGCGTCTGGAAAGGTGAAACAGAACAGCTGCCATTGGGACTGGCCAAAGAGCTCTATCTCACCATCCCGCGCGGCCAGTACAGCAACCTCAAGGCCACCATGAAGATCAGCACCAAGATCATCGCCCCGGTCGCCAAGGGCGCCCGTCACGGTACGCTTGAGGTGGCTATCGGCGGCGAAAAGATCGCCCAACAGCCACTGGTAGCGTTGCAAGCGGTGGCCGAAGGCGGACTGTTCAGACGCCTGGTCGATGAAGCGAAGCTACTGTTTGAATAGGATGAACGGCAGCACCATCGTCTATCTCAATGGTCTGTTCCTGCCTCAGGAGCAGGCCTTTGTCTCGGTGCTCGATCGCGGCTTTGTCTTTGGCGACGGCGTCTATGAGGTGATTCCCGTCTATGGCGGCCGCCCCTTCCGGCTCGACGAACATCTGCAACGGCTCAACAACAGCCTGGCAGCCATCCGCCTCGCCAACCCGATGGACAATCACCAATGGCGGACACTGCTCAACACCCTGGTAGAAAAAAATGGCGGTGGTGAACAGTCGCTCTATCTCCAGCTGACGCGCGGTGTCGCCCCGCGTGACCACGCCTTCCCGGACAATACGCCCGCCACGGTGTTTGCCACCAGCACGCCGCTCAAACCAGTGGCACCAGAGCTGCTGGCCAACGGCGCGGCCGTCATCACCCTGGAAGATATCCGCTGGCAGTATTGCCACATCAAGGCCATCGCCCTGCTGCCCAATATTCTGTTACGGCAACAGGCGCTTGATGTCGGCGCCCAGGAGGCGATCCTGCTGCGCGAGGGTCTGGTCACCGAAGGGACCAGCAGCAACATCTTCATCGTCAAGGATGGCATCATCAAGACTCCGCCCAAGGGACCATTCCTGCTGCCGGGCATCACCCGCGACCTGACCCTGGAGCTGGCCGCCGCCAACGGTCTGGCCTATCAGGAGTGCAACTTCGGCCGCGACGAACTGCTGCTGGCCGACGAGGCGTGGCTCGCCAGCTCCAGCCGCGAGCTACTGCCGGTCACAACCATCGATAACCAGCCCATCGGTAACGGCCATCCCGGCCCGGTGTGGCAAGAGATGAACCGACTCTACCAGAGCTGCAAACAGGCGCTGATCGCCGGAAAAGCCGAATAAAAGCGAAGCGTAATAAATACCAGTGAGGTGGCAAAACAGTGACACAAGAACACCAGGACAGCGTGATCGATTTTCCCTGCGACTTCGCCATCAAAGCGATGGGATTGGCAGTAGACAACTTTGATGCACTGGTTGTCGCCATCGTCCGCCAGCACGTACCCAACCTGGGCGAGGCGGCGGTCAGCTGCAAACCCAGCGCCGCAGGCAAATATCTCTCGGTCACCATCAGTTTCGAGGCCGAGAGCCGTGCCCAGCTCGACAATATCTACCTCGCCCTGAGCGCCGAAAAACGTGTTTTGATGGCCCTCTAGCCATGGCCGAACCCACCCTGCTGATCCGCCAGTTCGGGCTGCGCGACTACGAACCGGTGTGGCGCGAGATGCAGCGCTTCACCGATCTGCGCGATCAGGAGACTGGCGATGAACTCTGGCTGGTGCAACACCCGCCCGTCTTCACCCTCGGCCTCAACGGCAAGCCGGAGCATCTGCTCGCCCCCGGCGTAATCCCGGTGGTGGCCATCGATCGTGGCGGCCAGGTGACCTACCACGGCCCCGGCCAGCAGCTGGTCTATCTGCTGCTCGACCTGAAGCGCAACAGACTCGGCATCCGCGCCGTGGTGGAGAAGATCGAACAGGCCATCATCCGCCTGCTGGCCGATTACGCCATTGCCGCCCGCAGTCGCCGCGACGCCCCCGGGGTTTATGTGGGGGACAGCAAGATCGCCGCCCTCGGCCTGCGGGTGCGGCGCGGCTGCTGCTACCACGGCCTGGCGCTCAACATAAATATGGATCTCGAACCCTTCACCCGCATCAACCCCTGCGGCTACCCCGGCATGGTGGTAACACAGCTCTCTGACCTGATTGATCAGAACAGCGGCCCGGCGGATGCCACTCACATTGCACCAGCGCTGTGCCGCTATCTGGCAGAAGAGCTCGGCTACACAGGAACAGTACAGCCATGACAGACAAAACACTGGAACAGCAACGGATTGCCGCCTTTGCCCCGCTCAAAGGCGCATCTAAAACCGCGCGCATACCTATCAAGGTGGTGCCCAAGGCGGAGCCACTGAAAAAGCCGAGCTGGATCAGGGCCAAAATGCCCAGCGGTGGGGCGGTAGCCCGCCTCAAAGGCATCCTGCGGGAACAGAAACTCCACACCGTCTGTGAAGAGGCGCAGTGCCCCAACCTCGGTGAATGTTTCAGCCACGGCACCGCCACCTTCATGATCATGGGCGGCATCTGCACCCGCCGCTGCCCCTTCTGCGACGTCGCCCACGGCAAACCGCTGGCGCTGGATACGGAGGAGCCACAACACCTGGCCGAGACGATCCGCGCCATGCAGCTTAAATATGTGGTGATCACCTCGGTCGATCGTGACGACCTGCGTGACGGCGGCGCCGGCCACTTCGGCACCTGCATCGAAGCGGTGCGCACACTCTCGCCCGCCACCAAGATTGAAGTGCTGGTACCCGACTTCCGCGGCCGTATGGATATCGCCCTGGAAACCCTGCGGCCGTCACCGCCGGATGTCTTTAACCACAACCTGGAGACGATCCCGCGCCTCTACAAACAGGCCCGCCCCGGCGCCGACTACCAGTGGTCACTGACACTATTGCAACGCTTCAAGGCAGCACACCCTCACATCCCGACAAAATCAGGGCTGATGCTGGGGCTGGGCGAAACCGATGAGGAGATTCTGGCGGTGATGCGTGATCTGCGCGCCCATGATGTCAACATGCTGACCCTGGGGCAGTACCTGCAACCGAGCCTGCACCACCTGCCGGTGGAGCGGTATGTCACACCCGCAGCGTTTGATGAGTTGGCCGTCAGGGCCAGGGAGATGGGCTTTGACAACGTTGCCAGCGGCCCGATGGTGCGCTCCTCCTACCACGCCGATCTGCAGGCGGCAGGCGAGTCCGTTTCATAAATTCAGCAGGCTCCAGAAACAACAAACCCCGTCACTCACAGAGGGACGGGGCTCACCCTTCAAATACTGACATTGTTTATCTCACTGTTAGAGGTGTTTTTTATGAAAACCACCATGCATGGCAGTACTCTCATCCTGCATTGTGGCGCCAACAGCCACAATTACAGGCACTAGACAGGCTGCTAGAATCACCCAAAAGCTTGTAATTTCCATGATGCATCTCCTTGTACTTTGATCAGATACGGGAATCCCGTACCTTTCAAGTTAGACAACAAAATGGGCAATTGTTGTGATGGAGTTCACAGAAAGAGCAAGCACCAAGCGCTCCCCCGACAACCGCTTTTAGCGCACGTCTCTCCAGGTGCGTCGCTTGAGCAGATAGAGCAGGGTTGTCAGCAGTACCAGATAGGCGATCACATAGACCCCCAACTCGCGGCGTTCATCGGCATTTGGATCTGCCGCCCACATCAAAAAGGCCACCGTATCCCGCGTCTGCGCCTCAATCTGGACACGTTCAGCAGAGCCTTGCGTTGCAAAGCTATACCCCAACATGTCCGGCATCTTGACACCCGGGAAGAGGTGATTGTCGATATTCCCCTCGGCATCGGTGTAGTAGCTGGTCAGCAGGGTATAGACGTATTGCGGTCCCTTTTTTCTGGCAACCGTCATCAGTGAGAGATCTGGCGGCTCCTTGCCATAGGACTCCTTGCGTACCGCCAGTGGGGTCAGACTGAGCATCTGATCCTCCAACTTCTGATCGGTCAGCAGCAACTGAATCTTCTGTTTGTCCATGCCGATGTCGGCCAGATCGCCAAACTTCACATATTTGAGGCTGTGGCACATCAGGCAGACACCAACCACTGTCTCCGCACCACGCTGGCGAGCGGCCTGGCTCTGATCAAACTCAACCTCTTTGAGCTGACCGCTGCTGGCCAGGGCGATGTTGCTGAGACCCGCCAACAGAGCAGCCGTCACCAATCCCACTAACAGACGCGCCCTCATTTTCGCCCCTTGGAGTCTCTGCGCTGCCGCGCCACCGGCGTCACTGTCGGTGGGCGCGCCTGGTAGTGCTCGCGCCGCAGCAGCTCCTCCTGCTCCTCACGAATCAGACGCTCTGCCTGACGTGGCAACCCCTCTTCACGGGAATGGCGCCCTTCACGGCTGGAGACAATCGGCAATAGCAGAAACATACCGAAATAGATGAAGGTAGCGATCTGGCCGATCACCACAAACACCCCTTCGGGCGGCTTGGCGCCGATATACCCCAGCACCAATACATCAACAAAAAAGAGATAGACCAACACGCGGTAACCGGGGCGATAGAGCGCGCCACCCGGTACCGTGGAACGGTCCAGCCACGGCAGCGCGGCAAAGATCAGAATCGACATAGACATGGCGATAACGCCGCCCAAGGCGTCCGGAATCGAGCGCAAAATGGTGTAAAAGGGCAAAAAGTACCACTCCGGCACAATGTGCGCCGGGGTCTGCATCGGATCGGCGGCGATGTTGTTATTTGGCTCGATGAGCAGTTCCGGCCCAAAAAAGACAAAGCCACAGAAGACAATCAGGAACACCCCCACGCCAAACAGATCCTTAATCGTAAAGTAAGGGTGAAAAGGAATATTGTCTCTATCATTCAAAGTAATGCCAGAGGGGTTGCTGCTCTTAACCCAGTGCAACGCGACCAGGTGAATGACTACCCCGCCGATAATAATGAAGGGAAAGAGGTAGTGCAGGGCAAAGAAGCGCGTCAGGGTAGCGTCACCGACCACAAAATCACCGCGCAGCCAGCGCACAATATCTTCCCCATAGAAAGGGGTCGTACCAAACAGTGAGGTGATCACCTGGGCGCCCCAGTAGGAGGTCTGCCCCCACGGCAGCAGATAGCCCATAAACGCCGTCGCCATCAACAATACCAGCAAGCCCAACCCGGTCCACCACAGCAGCTCGCGGGGGCGACGGTAGGAGCCGTAGTAGAGGGTGCGGGCGATGTGAATAAAGATCACGGCAAAGAAAGCTGTGGCACCGGTCGAGTGCAGGTAACGGATCAACCAGCCGTAGTTCACGTCACGCATGATGTGCTGAATGGAGTCAAAGGCCAGCTGGGCATCGGGCTTGTAGTGCATCGCCAGAAAGATGCCACTGACCAGCTGCAACGCCAGGATGAACACGGCCAGAAAACCAAAACTCCACCAGTAATTAAGGTTTTTTGGCACCGGATATTCAGTCAACTCATGTTTGACCAGCTCCGTGAGTGGAAAACGCTCATCGACCCAGCCAATCGCTTTTTTAATCATGACGCCGCCTATGCCTTGCCGATGATGATTTTGCTCTCACTGACAAACTCATAGTGAGGCACAATCAGATTTTTAGGGGCCGGTCCGCGCACCACACGGCCGCTGTTGTCATACATACTGCCATGACAAGGGCAGCTCCAGCCGGCACTGGTACGGTTTGGAACACAGCCCAAATGGGTGCAGATCCCCACCACCACCAGCCATTGCGGCTGCTGCACACGCTCTTTGTCCTGTTGCGGATCGATCGAACTCACCTTGGCCTCCATAGCAGCAATCTGCTCATCGGTGCGGTGAACGACAAATACCGGCTTACCCTGCCACTCCACCGTATGGCTTTTACCCGGCGGAATGGATGCCAAATCAGCCGTGGAGGTTGACGTAGCCTTAATGTCTTTACTCGGATTCATGCTGCTGATAAATGGCCAGCAGGCGCCCGCCACCCCCACAGCCCCCACAGCCGCCGTCGCCAAGCCCAGAAAGTCGCGACGATTGGGGTCCAACTCTTTATCACTGGTCATCTCACAGCCTCAACTTAATCTTGTAAAAACAGCGCACAACAGACGAATTTTTTTATTTTAAATTTTATCTTCGCCACTAAACCATGTTGGCTGTGCACTTTTTATGGAGAGCAATCCTACGGCACCGACAGATGCTGGTCCAGAAAAACAGACTACCCGCGGCCCGACTCACTCTATGAAAAGATCATGGCATTACTGTTACCGCCACCCCTCTCCCAAGCCCCCCTTTGCCAGCCATTACTCACCATTGATCGCAGCGCCAACCCTTTTATCTGCGGGCCAAAACCGAGCCGAACCGAGCCAACCTCACCCGCGTCATTACGGCCTGCTGAACCGGCGCTAAAAGATAAAAATGGCTCCATCCGGCACTATTTTTTTATGTGACCTACG
Organism: uncultured Chromatiaceae bacterium; assembly: GCA_947085765.1. Classification (GTDB taxonomy): domain Bacteria; phylum Pseudomonadota; class Gammaproteobacteria; order Tenderiales; family Tenderiaceae; genus JAKFXL01. The sequence goes on from CAMTXZ010000024.1 coordinate 13,907, forward strand.
TCACAGTTTCAAGACTTGTGCCTCAATCCCGCCCGCCGCCATTCGATAGCTCCTAGGTGAAACAGATACAACCACTCTTCGGAACAGCACAGCGGCAACGTAGGTTCTCACTTACCCTGTTGATTTGTGTTTTGTTCAGCAGCCTCAGTGCTCAGGCCAATGCTGGCGATAGCGGCTTCACCGCGCTCAAACACCTCAACACGCCCGGACGTCAAGCGCCCCAGGCGGGAGTGCAACGCAGCCTCGGCCCAGATCACAGCACCATCATCGAGATGCAACAGGGCAGCTTCCGCCTCGACCCGGCGTTTATGCCGCAGCTCGACGCCGCACAGGGTTACATATTGTTGCAACTCAACGGACCACTCAATGACGACTGGCAAAACCAGCTTGAAGCGCTACAGGTAAACCTGCTGGAGTATATCCCAAACAATACCTGGAGCAGCCGAGTCAACCGTGACCAACTCCAGGCGATTCACGCCCTGCCATTTGTCCACGCCCTCGGCCAGCTCTACCCGGGCGACAAACTGCCCGCCAGCCTGCTGGCCAATGAGCTGTCACCCCATGCACAGAGGGGAGATCAGATAAACCTCGACGTCTCATTTCAACCGGACCAGACCCTCACCCAGGTATTGGCAGCGCTGCAAAATATCGATGCCCGCGTCGCACAGCGCGAGTTCAGCAGCGGCCAGCAGCTGCACGTCACTCTGCCACTCACCCGCCTGCTCGATCTTGCCAAACTTGAAGCCGTGCGCTGGATCGAGGAGCCCGCCTCCCCAATCATGCAGAACAACGTCAACTCCGCCAACCTCATTCGCGTCAGCGCCCTGCAACAGCAGCTACCCGATCTGCTTGGCACTGGTGTGATGATCGGTGGTTGGGAGGGGGGTACACCGCAGATCGACCACCCCGATCTGGCGGGCCGCATCACCATCGTCCAAGGCAGCGCCAACTCCGACCACGCCACCCATGTCACCGGCACTCTCATTGGCAGCGGCAAAAACAATAGCCAGGCCCGCGGCATGGCGCCTGCGGCCCAATATATCGGTTACGACTTTATGGGTGATATTCCCGCCGAACTGGCCCAGGCGATGGTCAGTTATGGGGTCCGCCTCAGCAACCACTCCTGGGGCTACATGGTGGGCTGGACCGAGGATTACTACGGCAGCGGCTGGACCTGGTTTGGCAACCCAAAAGAGGAACAAGACAGCAACTTTGGCCGTTACTCCAGCCTGACCCAGCAGTGGGATAACTTTGTTATCCGCTACGACGGTATCGTCGTTAAATCGGTTGGCAACAACCGCAACGACTACGGCGCCGCCGCTGGTGCAGCCCACCACCACCTAGGCGATTCGATCACACTTCATTACGACAACCACAAAATCGACAGTGGCTACGACTCGCTGGAGATCGTTGCCAGCGCCAAAAACATCATCGCCGTCGGCGCCGTCGATGACAACGGCGGCATGGCCAGCTTCAGCGGCTGGGGTCCCACCGACGACGGCCGCATCAAACCTGACCTGGTCGCCAACGGCACCGGCGTACTCTCCACCTTCGCCCGCAGCAACTACGGCGTCATGAGTGGCACCTCCATGTCCACCCCGGCGATCACCGGCGCCCTGGCCCTGCTGACCGAACTCTATAGCCGCTACTTTCCCGACAACCTCGGCGCCGCCACCGCCAAGGCCCTGCTGATCCATACCGCCACCGACCTTGGCGCCCGCGGCCCTGACTACCAGTACGGCTGGGGGCTGGTCAACGCCAGCGCCGCCGCCAGCCTGATCCGTGACGACCAAGGCAGCGGCCAGTATCTGCGCCGGGCATCACTCAACAGTGGCGGCGAACTGACTCTACCCATCACCGTCAATGAAGCCAGCCCCGAACTGCGGGCCACCATCGTCTGGACCGACCCGGCTGGCTCCCCCGCCGCCGCCTCCGCCCTGGTCAATGACCTTGATCTGGAGCTGATCGCCCCCGACGGCACTGTTCACTACCCCTTTACCCTCGGTGGATTGGCCGATCCCGCTGCTGCTGCCCGCCAGGACCGCGCCAACCATATCGACAATGTTGAGCAGGTACTGGTGAACAGACCCCAGCCTGGCCAGTGGCAGTTACGGATCCGCGGTTACCGTATTCACGGCAACCAGAACTTCACGCTGGTCAGCACCAGCAGCATCATCTCCACCAGCAAAGTGGTGGCCACCACCACCAGCGCCACCCCCATTTCTGATAGCAGTGTGGGCAAAAGTGGCGGCGGCGGCAGCCTTGGGTTCTTCACCCTGATGCTGTTGGCAGCATACCCTCTGGCCCGCCGTAGCCACTAACAACTGGATCTGCCAGCCCCTATCCAACCGGGGCACTGCCCAAATCTCCCCGCCTCGCCTATCTTCCGTATAATGGCAGCCCATTGCGCCGGAACGCCCGGCAGTTCATGTCGACCCCAGCAGTAAAAAAGGACACCCGCATGCTCACCCTACCCAGCATCGAACAACGCATCGCCCAGGAGCTCAACGCCCGCGAGGCCCAGGTCATCGCCGCCATCGGCCTGCTCGACGAGGGCGCCACCGTGCCCTTCATCTCGCGTTACCGCAAAGAGGTGACCGGCGGCCTGGACGACACCCAGATGCGCAACCTCGAAGAGCGCCTTGGCTACCTGCGTGAATTGGAAGAGCGCCGCATCAGCGTCATCAACTCGATCGAAGAGCAGGGCAAGATGACCGATCCGCTCAAACAGTCGATCCTGCTGGCCGACAGCAAGACCCGCCTCGAAGATCTCTACCTGCCCTACAAACAGAAGCGCCGCACCAAGGCGCAGATCGCCATCGAGGCCGGACTGGAGCCACTGGCCGATGCCCTATTTAATGATCCAACCCTCAACCCAGAGGCTGAGGCCGCCAAGTTCATCGATGCTGACAAGGGTGTCGCCGACGCGGCTGCCGCGCTCGACGGCGCGCGCCAGATCCTGATGGAGCGCTTTGCCGAAGATGCCGAGTTGATCGGCCAGCTGCGTAGCTATTTCTGGGAGAACGGCCAGCTCTGCGCCAAGGTGATTGAAGGCAAAGAGAACGACGGCGCCAAGTTCTCCGACTATTTCGACAAGAGCGAGGCGATCAAGACAGTGCCATCACACCGCGCCCTAGCGATGTTCCGTGGTCGTGGCGAAGGCGTACTGAACCTGACACTGGCGCTGGCAGAGGATGCCGAGGCCGAAGCCAACCGCACCCCCACCAAAGGCGAACGCATGATCGCCGCCCGTTTTGAAATCCTCGATCAGAAACGGGCCGCCGACAAATGGCTGCTCGACACCGTGCGCTGGACCTGGCGTGTCAAGATGGCCATGCACCTCGATCTCGAACTCAAACGCCAGCTGCGCGAACAGGGCGAGCTGGAGGCGATCAAGATCTTCGCCTCTAATCTGAAAGACCTGCTGCTCGCCGCCCCCGCTGGACCGCGCGCCACCCTCGGCCTCGACCCCGGCCTGCGCACCGGCGTCAAAGTGGCAGTGGTCGACAACACTGGCAAGATGGTTGATTACGCCACCATCTATCCACATCAACCCAAAAACCAGTGGGACCAGTCGCTGCACGTGCTCGGTGAACTGTGCAAAAAACATAAGGTCGATCTGATCAGCATCGGCAACGGCACCGCCTCACGCGAGACCGACAAACTCGCCGCCGACCTGATCAAACTCCACCCCACGCTACGCCTCACCAAGATCATGGTCAGCGAGGCCGGCGCATCAGTTTATTCAGCCTCTGAACTGGCGGCCAAAGAGTTTCCCGATCTCGACGTCACCATCCGTGGCGCCGTCTCCATCGCCCGCCGCCTGCAGGACCCGCTCGCCGAGCTGGTCAAGATCGAACCCAAGGCGATCGGCGTCGGCCAGTACCAGCACGACGTCAACCAGTCACAACTGGCCAAGTCACTCACCGCCGTGATCGAGGATTGTGTCAACGCCGTCGGTGTCGACGTCAACACCGCCTCCGCCGCGCTGCTCGCCAACATCGCCGGTTTGAACAGCACGCTGGCGCAGAACATCGTTGAACACCGCGACCAGAACGGCGTCTTCAAAAACCGCAAGGCGCTGCTCAAGGTCGCCCGCCTCGGCCCCAAGGCCTTCGAACAGGCCGCCGGATTCCTGCGCATCATGAACGGCGACAACCCACTCGACGCCTCCGCCGTACACCCCGAGGCCTACCCCGTGGTGCAGCGCATCGCCGAAGCATCAAGCCGCGACCTGCGCGAACTGATCGGCGACAGTGACTTCCTCAAAAAACTCGAACCAAAACGGTTCACCGATGAAAAATTCGGCGAACCGACCATCCGCGACATTCTCAGCGAACTCGATAAACCGGGCCGCGACCCGCGCCCCGAGTTCACCACCGCCACCTTCCAGGAGGGGATCGAAAAACTCAGCGACCTCAAACCCGGGATGATGCTCGAAGGGGTCGTCACCAACGTCACCGCCTTTGGCGCGTTCATCGACATCGGCGTACATCAGGATGGCCTGGCACACATCTCCGAACTCGCCGACAAATATGTCAGCGACCCACGCGAAGTGGTCAAGGCCGGGGATGTCGTTAAAGTGCGGGTGCTGGATGTAGACCTGAAACGCAACCGCGTCGCCCTCACCCTGAAAAAACAGAGCGATGGTGGCGAACGGATCAAGGAAGAGAGAGCAGCCAATATGGGCAGTCCGGGCGGGAACAAAGGAAGGGCAGTGCCAAAACAGAAGGAACAGCCTAAACAGGATAATGCGATGGCAGCGGCGTTTGCGAATTTAAAGCGTTAATACATCCATCTACTTGCATGCACTCATGCCGTTCGATGACAAAGTGCAGCATGTGGGTGGTGGAACGGAAACAACAGCACCCACCTCATTCGCCCCCAGCCAAAACATCTATGTCAATACGCAACATCGTGATCCCAAAAAATATAGCCAAGAAATATTTTAGCTCTGTATTTTGCATTCACAGCGGGTATAAACTCGATCACACACTGACCCAGATAGGAGAGCAATTTAATGAGTGAAAACATATTTTCGGAGCAAGTAGCCTTTGGAACAGATAACTTCGCGGATAACCCAGAGCCGCGCTGTCCGTGCCTATTACTCCTTGATACTTCGGGTTCAATGAATGGATCGCCTATCGCCGAACTGAACGCGGGCTTGGTTGGATTCAAGGATGAGTTGGCGGCGGACTCATTGGCCATGAAACGAGTTGAAGTCGCCGTGGTCTCCTTCGGCCCCGTCAATATCGAGAACACTTTTCACACAGCCCCGAATTTCTTTCCACCTAATCTTTCTGCCACTGGTGACACGCCCATGGGGGCCGCCATCAAACAAGGGATTGATCTCGTCCGTCAGCGCAAAGACGAATATAGGGCTAACGGTATTTCGTATTATAAGCCTTGGGTGTTCCTCATCACTGATGGCGCTCCTACCGATGAGTGGCAATCAGCCGCCACACTGGTACGTGAAGGCGAAAGTTCGGGATCGTTTGCCTTTTTCGCCGTAGGCGTAGCGGACGCAAATATGGATGTGCTTAGACAGATTTCAGTTCGTGAACCACTGAAGCTACAAGGTTTGAGATTCCGAGAACTATTCCAGTGGTTGTCTAACTCCATGAAGTCCGTATCCCAATCAGTTCCCGGAACGGCCGTTCCAATTCAGCCACCACAAGGATGGGCCGAGGTCTGATGTGGAAGGTCATTCGAGCTTCGATAGTTGGAACCTCCCATACTGACTCAAATCTACCTTGCCAAGATGATTGCTACGCCGATGTCATGCCCATTGCTGAAGGGTTGGATTATCTGATTTGTCTCGTGTCAGACGGTGCTGGTAGTGCGAAGGAAGGTCGAAAGGGTGCCGAGTTGGCTTGTGTTACGGCTAGATCAAGTATTGAGGCTACCCTTGGCAACCTGAGATCAACCCCGCTCGACGAGAACTCAGTCCTAGAGTGGATTAAAGATATCCGGCGCGCCATTTACGAAAAGGCTGATGCAAACGCACTTGCAGCCAGGGATTATGCATGCACTCTCTTGGGTGCTGTAGTCAGCCCCAACAAGGCGGTTTTTTTCCAGATTGGCGACGGGGCCATCGTTGCTTCCAACGGCTATACGCAAGGGGTTGTGTTTTGGCCGGACTCCGGACCATACGCAAATATGACCTACTTCGTTACCGAAGAGGATGCACTGGCACATCTGCATGTCACTATCACGGACACTCCTATCGACGAGGTGGCCTTGTTCAGTGACGGCATTCAACGCTTGGCGTTGTCATTCGAGCAATACGCCCCCCACACCCCTTTCTTTGAACCAATGTTGAATGTGCTCAGAAGACAAAAGCTGGTTGAATGCGAAGCATTGGATGAGCAACTAGCTCGTTTTCTGAACAGCCCTCAAATTAACGAACGCACAGACGACGACAAGACACTTGTGTTGGCAACCCGTCGAGCACCATGACTGACCTGTTCGACAAAACAGGACGACGGATACTTCTGGGTAAAAAGCTCGGAACCGGTGGCGAAGGTTCAGTCTATGAAGTCCCCTCCTTGGGAAACGACATAGTTGCCAAGGTCTATCATGGGGCGGTATCCCCTGAAAAGCAGGCAAAGCTGCTGGGCATGGTCAAGGGGGGTGATGAATCGCTAAAGAAGATTGCAGCGTGGCCCTTGGAAACTCTGCATATGAGCGCCGGTGGCCAGATTCGCGGTTTTCTGATGCCAAAAGTGGCTGGCTACGAGCCGATACATCATCTTTATGGCCCTAGCCACCGAAAGCAGCGCTATCCCGACAAAGACTGGGCATTTCTGGTCAACACTGCTCGAAACACATCCGCTGCATTTGAGGCCATTCATGGCCACGGCCACATCATAGGTGACGTTAATCCGAATCTCGTATTCGTCGCTGGAAACAGTATCGTAAAGCTAATCGATTGTGATTCATTCCAAATAATCGCTGACGGCAAGCACTACCTATGCGAAGTTGGCGTTCCGCACTTCACGCCGCCCGAATTACAAAGCCATTCCACTTTTCGCGGCGTTCGCCGCACAAAGAACCACGACAATTTTGGGCTGGCCCTCCTTGTATTTCATGTCCTATTGATGGGGCGGCATCCTTTCTCAGGTGTCTTCGCCGGGACTGGAGACATGCCACTGGAGAAATCAATCGCGCAATTCCGTTATGCTTTTGGCCAGAACGCGGTAAGCACGGAGATGACTCCACCACCAAATAGCATGACGCCAGCAATCTTGCCGGAGGCGATCACTCAGCTCTTCGAACGAGCCTTCACCGAGGAAGGTGCTCAGTCAGAGGGGCGCCCAACCGCACGAGATTGGGTCGTGGCACTCGACTCGCTTAAAGAGCAACTACGCACCTGTGGACAAGAGTCGGCTCACAAATACTTTGGTGGTTTGACTACCTGTCCATGGTGCTTACAAGAACAACAATCGGGAAATTACTTCTTCATATCTCTCGCCACCGCAACGGCGGGAATAAGCAGTTTCAACTTGGCACAGGTGTGGAATCGAATAATGGCCATCGAGTCTCCGGGATGCGCCCCAGAGATCAGCGCATCCGGCCTCAAAATCCAACCAAGGCCGTTGCCTGAGTCAATAAAGAGTGCGAGAAATTTCGCAGTATTCAAGAAAATTGTTGCTGTTGGATTGGTGCTCGGCTGCTTAGTTATTGCCCCAGCACTAGTTGTCGTTGCATTAATTATTGGCGCAATTTTGTTTTTTTCCGGGGCCGATGATTCTACAGAGCGAAGAATACGACAGGATGCGCTCGATGCCGCACGTCGAAACATGACCGCCGCCCTGGAACGTTGGAATCGTGAAGTCGGCGACGGCAAGTTCCAAGCAAAACTCAAGGAATTATCGAACTTGCGAGCAGAACACGAAAAATTGGCTCATCAGCTTACGCATGAGAAGCAAAAATTGCAGCAGAACCTTCGTAATAATCAGCTTCACAAGTTTCTCGATAAATTCTTTCTGGAACACTACAACATTCCCAGTGTTGGTCCTACGCGAAAAGCCACTCTTGCTTCATTCGGTATAGAAACGGCTGCCGATGTCATTCATAACAAGGTCATTAACATCAATGGATTCGGGCCAAAGCTCACACGGGAACTGATCGATTGGCGAAAAGGATTAGAACGACAGTTCGTGTTCGATCCATCTAAAGGCGTTGATCTTACTGATATTGCCGCCATCAAGCAGCGTTTTAGCCAGAAACGGAAACAGATCGAGGGGAACCTTCTGGCTGGCCCGGAACACTTGAATCAAGTGCGAGGACAAACGTTGCAGCAACGCACTCAGATGCTGCCGATGATAAAACCCATAGCGCAGCAAGTTGCTCAAGCCGAAGCAGATTTAGCAGTGCTGGGATGAGTGCAACTTGGCGACAATGTGGTAGGTTCATCTGTATCCTCCCCCTTCTAAATCGGCGTCAAGTGCGTGTCCTCAACGTCAAACGCAACCACGTCGCTTTCACTCTGAAAAAGCAGAGAGATGGCGGAACGAATCAAGGAAAAGCGAACCGCCACCCAACGGGGAACAAGGAGTGGGCAAACACCCTCAGAAAAATACTGGCCGAACATTTCACCTGGCCGCAGGCGTGTAAGCAGCTTTTGACCGATCTTGTGCGCGTGGAATAGGGACAGACAGGAGGTGGCACCCTCCGCCCCAGCCTAAAAAAGTTTACATTCAACAAACAAAATGTTTACTATCCACCCTCATCCCGGCTAAAAAAGTTTACAAAGACTATGTACTCACCCCTAGGCAAGACCCAAAAAGCGACCGAAACCCGGCGCTTCCTGCTGGAGGCGATCAAGGCCGGGCGGCTTGATTACATCCAGACGGCGACCGCACAGTTCGGCGTCACTCGCCAGGCCATACATCGCCACCTGAGCTATCTGGTTGATCATGGTTATCTTGTTGCCGAGGGGAGTACACGGGCGCGGCGCTATTCGATTGGCCCGAATCGCTGGTATGCCGCCAGTTATGACCCGAGTATTGCGGATGAGTCGAGCGCCTATCGCCGTGACTTCCATTTTGTATTTGCCGATCTGCCAAAAAACATCGAAGAGATTTGCCACTACGGCTTTACGGAGATCTTTAATAACGCCATTGACCACTCCGAGGGGACGGAGATCGACGTCTCTGCCGAACGGACGGATTCGCATGTTGCCATCTCCATCTCTGACAATGGCGAGGGAATATTTCTGCGTATCGCCCGGCTGTTGAAACTTCCCGATCCCCGCGAATCACTGCTGGAGTTGAGCAAGGGTAAGCTGACTACCGATCCCGCCAACCACACGGGAGAGGGGATCTTTTTCACCTCTCGGGCCTTTGATGAGTTTTTCATCCTCTCGGATGATCTGGCGTTTACCCATGTGGACCGTCACGACGATGACTTTCTGTTTCATGGTGAGAAGGTGACCACAGGGACTACGGTCACCATGGAAATATCCACACAGAGTGAAAAGAGCCTGAAACAGATATTTGATGCCTACAGCAGCGGCCCCGATGATTACCATTTCGACAAAACCATCGTGCCCGTCAAACTCGCCCTGTATGAAGGTGAACGGCTGGTCTCCCGCTCTCAGGCCAAGCGGATACTGAACCGTGTGGAACGTTTCAGTCGTGTGGTGCTGGACTTTGAAGGGGTAGACTCCATCGGCCAGGCCTTTGCGGATGAGGTGTTTCGTGTTTTCAAAAATGCCCATCCCGGCATTGAACTTCTTCACGACAACGCCAGTGAAGAGGTTTTAAAGATGATCCGGCGCGCCTACTCCAACGGTTAGGGAACCTCTAAATGACCCCTCCGTTCGTAGTGCAATACAGTTCAGTATTAAAACCGGCGTTGTAGGTTCGAATTTATTCGAACAACACTCCGTCGATAAACGCATTAGTGCGAATAAATTCGCACCTACCCACTTAACTGATCAGTTGCCGTTCGTGGTGAGCTTGTCGAACCATGAATGGCGTGAGGCTATTTTGTTCCAGCTACGGGATACTCAGGCCGCCATCCACCGGGCAGACACCCTAAGAAACATGGTGGGATGGGACTGATTGCCAACCCACCAACTCGATTTTTTGACTATTTCAAACACATGCAATACTCTTCAGTTATATTTTCATAAAAAAACAAAATTACATGTAACTTAATGTTTTAAAACAAGTGTAGTTTTCATAGAAATTTCACGGGGCTTTCAAATGCTGAAAATAGAGACGTTTAGCTCCGGCCCCTTCACCTTTCAACTGGGCTTTGCCCTAAACACCCTTCAGGCTTATACCAGCCAGATTGAACTTGGCCACCGGATGCTTACCCGGTTACCCGCCTAGTCACGCATTGCCGCCAAGCTGGAAAAGGATGTACTGGTCAGCGGTGTGAAAAGCACCGATACCATCGAAGGGGGAGATATCACTGACGAAGAGGCGTCTGATCTGATCGAGAATGCCGATGCGGCCAGCGATAATAGACAGCTGCGTATCGCCAATCTGCTCAAGGCCTATGAGTACCTGGATCAGTATGTGACCTCCTTCAAAGAGAGCTCCATGCTCCCCATCACCGAGGCGCTGATGCGCCAACTCCACATTATGGCGACCACCGGTCTGACGGATAGTGACTACCAACCCGGTCTCTACCGTGACAACCCTCCGGGCCTGATTACCAAGGTTGGCGATCAGGACCATGGCGGCATCTATAAACCGCCCCAAGCCCGTGCTGATATCGTCACACTCATGCAGTCGCTGGCGGAGTGGAACGCCTCAGAAGAGATGGCCGCCGTGCCAGCCTACATCCGCGCTGTACTGATCCACTATTACTTCGAACGTATCCATCCATTTAACGATGGCAACGGCCGTATTGGCCGCCTGCTGGAGAAGGCTGTGCTCATGCACGCTGGTTATCGCGGCTGGGCACGTGGCCTGGATAAGTACTATCTGGACCACATCGACGACTACTACACACTCTTCAACCAGTGCCGGAAAGCGGAAAAGGCAACACCGGAAAACTGCAATGAGCCATTCATCAGGTTCGCCCTGCTAGGCATGACCGATACCATTGAGCGCATCCATGAGCGCGCCAGCCAAATTGCCGGACAGATGTTGGCTCTCGCCTACCTGGGCGATCTGCTGCGCGAAAAAAAGATCAATGCCCGGCAACACGAAATCCTCGAATATCTGGGGGCACAGCGAACCAAAACGGTCTCCATGCACAAACTCAATTCTCAACGCTGGTACCGAGCACTCTATTCTGAGCTTTCCCCCGCCACCAAGAGCCGCGACTGGGCCGGGATCGAAGCGCTGGGATTTGTCACTAGAGAAAAGGATCAAATAACGCTCCACAAATAGGTGATGGGGCTTATCGCCTATCTCTGCTGGCGCTTCTCTACGCAATACTAACTGTGGCAGACCTTTGCCATGAACCACTCCCCAACCAACCCACACCTGCACAAACAGCTAAACCAGGCCATCGCCATCGATAGTGGTCTTGCGGAGGGATTTAATAACCGGGGCCTGGCGCTGGCGGCCTTGGGGCGAAGCGACGAGGCGTTGGCCAATTACGACCGGGCAATCACCTTAAATCCCGATGATGCCGGCGGGACAGATGCCAATCATCTGCTGCCGGTTTTTTACTACCCATTCAGTCTGATGCCATCCGTCTCGATGGTGATGCGCCGGTTTTTATAGAGTATGCCGATGGCGCTCTTAAAACTTTTTTTACTTTCACCAAACAGTTTGTAGATGGTCTCGGGCGAGCTTTTGTCGTGAACCGGCAGGAAGCCGTCATTTTTGGTCAGGGTCTCCAAGACTTTATCGGCAACCGCGCCGAGCTTTTCGTGTCCTGGCTGGTGCAGTGTCAGATCGATCTTGCCATCCTCACGGATTTTTTTGATGTAGCCTTTCATCACGTCGCCGAGCCAGACGTTTTTAAATAGCTCGTTCTGGTAGAGCACGCCCCAGTGGCGGTTGTTGATAATCGCCTTGAGTCCGAGGTCGGTGCGGTCACAGATCAGCAGATCAACCTCCTGCCCCTCTTCATAGGTGACGGGCCACTTGTCGAGAAACTTGTCGATCTTGGAGCTGGCGACCAGACGCCCCTCATCATCAAGGTTGATGTAGACGACGTAACGCCGCGCCTCCTGCATGCGATCCTTCTGTTCGCTGATAGGGACCAGCAGATCCTTGGGCAGTCCCCAATCGAGAAAGGCGCCAATCTTGGTGACAGATACCACCTTGAGCGCCACAAACTGGCCGAGCATGGCGCGTGGTCGGATGGTGGTCGCCGCTATGCCATCCTCATCGTGATAGATAAAGACCTCAACCTCATCACCCACGGCAACCCCTTCCGGCACCTGCTTGCGCAGCAACAGAATCTCGCCATCGCGGCCACCATCGAGGTAGAGGCCATAAGGCGCCTCTCTGATTACACGAAGCCTGTTTAATCTACCGATCTCTGCCATCTGTTGCTCTCGATGAGGGTTGTGCTAAGGCTCGGATTATAACGAATGCTGATCACTGCCTCACAAACAATATTCCAGCCCGGCTACACCTTGACCTCATCATAATCGAGCGCGGCGATGATTCTGTTGAGCCGCCCCTGTTCACCCGCCTCCAGCGCCAGCGCCGAATTAATGTTGCCCGCACTGCGCGCAGCGAGTTCAATGCGCTCGATATATTGCCGACTACACTCGCTAATCTTGGTCTTGAGCAGTGCCAGCAAGGGGGTGATCTCATCCGCTGTGCGCACATACGCCTCAATGTAGAGACCTTCGCTCTCTTTGATTTTGGACGCGCTGGCGTGTTTGGCCAGCAGGGTATTAAAGGCGTAGCACCACTCCGCAGGCGCCTGGTGCGACAGTTTGAAAATAATATCGATGTAGGGCTCTTTCCTGATTTTTGGCGGGCGTGTCTCATCAATCCCGACGATCCTGATGTCACTGATACCTTCCACTAAGTTCCTCCTTTTCATGCCATTAAAACTCAATGGGCGACACCGCCACATCAACATACAGATCACAGCAGATGTAAAAAAACAGGGTAGTCGCCACGTTTAGGTTAGCGGTCGGCGTGTGTTTATCAGCAGTGGCCTGGCAGCCAACCGGCAGCCAGGGCGCCTTTGCGGCGTGCTGTATACCAACGGCCCCCGGCTGTTTCCCGTATACTCGACCCCCTATTGGCCTTACAACATAAGGCCACTGATTTTCAGCTGGGAGTGCCTAAATGAAAGAAGTCCTGCGGATGTTTGCCTATGCGGCGGTTGGGATTGCGATGATTGCCCTGATGATCAAGGTGACATCCTCCACAATTCCAGCGGGAATGGAGATCATGGTGGCCTTGGTGGTAGTAGTGGTTCTGCCCCTGGTGATTATGTTCGCCGCTACCCGCCGCAAAAAAACCTCGTGACCACCACCGTCAGCTGCTCCACCTGTCAGGCCAACTGCTGTCAGCTGGAGGTGTTTCTGATGGATGATCGCAATGTGCCACTCTACTTCACCGAATGGAATGAACATGGCGCGCTGGTGATGCAGCGGCTCGACGATGGCTGGTGTTCGGCGCTGGATAGAAACACCATGCTCTGCACCATCTATGCATTGCGGCCACAGGTCTGCCGTGACTACGAAGCGGGAGCGCCTGAGTGCCTGGAACAGCGCAAGGTTGACCCCTGGCAGAAGGTGCGTTTCGAGTAAGAAAAACCCCGCGCCGTTCTGACGCAGGCAGCAGTAACCCCTACTTAATCTTGATCTCGGTCCAGAGCTTGTTGAGCAAGCGACGATCCTTGGGTGAGGTCGCCTCCAGTGTCTCCAGCCTGGCCATGGCCCCCTTGTCCGGGAAGATCGCGGTCAGTTTTTTGATCTCAGGTTTGATAAAAGCCGCTGCCGCCGCATTGGGATTGCCGGCGCCAATATCGTTGGTCAGCCCGGCCGCGTTTTTGCCATCCATCATGAAGTCGATGAACTGATGCGCCAGCTTTTTGTTCTTGGATGATTTGGGGATGACCATATTATCGAGCGCCAGCACTGCGCCCTGTTTGGGCAGTACAAAGTTGACGCTGAAATCACGCCCGGCGGCCTTGGCATCGGCACGCGCCTGCACCATGTCGCTGGAGTAACCGTGCGCCACCCAGATATTGCCGACGGTCAACTCCTTGATGTAACTGGAGGAGTTGAAGGCCGCCCAGTAGGGCTTGGCGGCCATGATCAGCTTCTGCGCCTCGCGCAGATGTTTTTCGTCGCGGTCATTGGCGGAGTAACCGAGGTATTTGAGCGCCGCGCCAAACAGCTCTTCGGCATCATCCATCACCGTCACCTTGCCACGAATCTTCTCCAGCACCTTGGGATCAAAGATCACTGACCAGTCATTGGCGGTGATACCGGCGGCGGCCAGGCGCTTCTCGTTGTAACCGATCAGGGTGGTGGTGAAGGCGTAAGGGACAGAGTAGGCATTGCCCGGATCGTAGCTACGATTGAGAAACCCACCATCCTCGTTCTTGAAGTTGGGCAGTGCCTGCTTGTCGAGAGGCTCCAGCATGCCCTGCTTGATCAGCGCCTGGACTGCATTCTGGGTCGGGATCACCACGTCATAACCGCTGGCCCCCGCCTGCAACTTGGCCATCATCTCCTCGGTGCTGGAGTAGTAGTCCTGCACCACCTCACAGCTGCATGACTTTTCAAACGCCATCACGGTCTCTTCAGAGATGTAGTCGTTCCAGTTGAACAGATGCAGCTGTGGTCCTGCGGCGGCGACCATCTGTGCCGCGCCCATCAGTAGCACTGAAGCCAGGAGTTTTTTCATGAAACCGTCCTCTCGGTTGGGTGGTTAAACATCTTAGGTACCACGAAGGGTGCTGGGTGACATCCTGGTCGCCAGGGTAATCAATACCAGTGTCAACACCATCAGCAGGGTAGAGATGGCGTTGACCTCCGGTGTCACCGCCGTCTTGACCATGGAGTATATCTGCAATGGCAGTGTGGAGCTGCCAACACCGGCAACAAAGAAGGTAATGACAAAGTCGTCGATGGAGAGGGTAAAGGCCATCAGCGCGCCGGCGATGATGCCCGGGGCGAGCAGCGGCAGGGTGATGCGACGGAAACAGATCCAGGGTGTCGCCCCCAGGTCACGGGCCGCCTCGGTCAGGCTTTTATCGATACCCGAAATACGCGCCTGCACCGACAGCGCCACAAAGCCGATGCAGAAGGTGATGTGCGCCAGCACGATCGAGACCAGTCCCAGCGTCATGTTGATGATGATAAAAAAGAGCAGCAGGCTCACCCCCATGAGGATGTCGGGCATGGCGATGGGCGCCATCACCAGTCCCGGCAACAGCCGCAGCCGGAACTGATGCATCGCCATGCCCGCCAGTGTGCCCAGCACCGTGGCGATGGCGGCACTGATGGTGGCGATGATGAGCGAGTTACCCGCCGCCTTGAGCATCCCTTCGTTATGGAGCAGCTTGTCATACCAGTCGAATGTGAACCCCACCCACTCGGCGTTGAGGCGCGAGTCGTTGAAGGAGTAGACCACCACAATCACCAGCGGCAGATAGAGGAAGGCGTAGACCGCAAAGGCGGCCAGCTTGAGTGGCAAATAACTTTTATGCACGGGCCACCCCCTTCTGCGCAAACCGGGCGCCGATCAACACCGCCAACACCGCCGCTGCCGTGACCACCATCGACAGCACACTGCCAAACGGCCAGTCGCGCGACTCAACAAACTGCTGTTTAATGACATTGGCGATCATGATGCCGTCGGTGCCGCCGAGCAGCTCCGGGATCGCAAACATGCCCAGTACCGGAATGAAGACAAGCATGGAGCCAGCATAAACACCGGGCAGAGATAGCGGCCAGGTGACGTTCCAGAATCTGCGCCAGCCGTTGGCGCCGAGATCCTGTGCGGCATCGAGCAGCGCCGGATTGTGCTTTTCCAGATTGGCGTAGAGCGGCAGCACCATGAAGGGCAGATGCACGTAGACCAGGGCGACAATCACCGCCGTGGCGCTGTACATCAGGGTGATGGGCGCCATGCCAAAAAAGCCAAGCACACTATTGATCATGTGGGTCAGCGCGCCAGAGGGGCTGAAGATGATCATCCAGGCGTAGATGCGTACCAGGAAGTTACTCCAGAAGGGCAGGATCACCAGCAGCAACAGCAGGTCGCGGCGCTTTTTAGGGCTGCGGGCGATCATCAACGCCAGTGGGTAACCCATCAGAATACAGAGCAGCGTGGTGAGCAGCGCATAGCCGATCGACTTGAGAAAGAGCCGCAGATAGATATCGGTTTCAAAGAGACGTTGCCAGTTCTCCAGTGTCAGGTCGAAGCTGAGTTTGCCCTCTTCATAGTAATACCAGGGCGCCAGTCCGCCATACTCACCGGCATAGCGGAACGAGGCAAAAAGCATGATCAGCGACGGCACTGCAAAAAAGATCAGCAGGTAGGTCAGGGGCGGCAGGGTCAGTAGCCGCTTTTGCCATGTTTGATTTCTCATCTGTTTAATTGATCACCAGATGGCCGGCATCAAAACGCCACGCCACCTCCACCGGATCACCCACCTCAAAGAAGCGGGCGCGGCCGGAGGCGGAATTGGGCAACAGCGCCTCAACAAGCATGCCGTTGGCCAGCTCCACCTTATAGACAGTGACATCGCCAAGATAGAGCATGTCGTGCACCACCCCTTTGAAGTGGGCCTCATCGGTCTCTTGGGTCAGGGTGGCAGAGATGCGGGTCTTCTCCGGGCGCAGGGTCAGGGTGCAGTGGCTGCCCGCTTCAATCCCACTATTGGGTTGCATGATGGAGTGCACGGGGCCGAGGCCATCTAGCTCTATCAGCGCACGATCTCCCTGCACCTGCTTCACCACGCCACCCAACAGATTGCACTGGCCGATGAAGTCAGCGACAAAGCGGCTATTGGGAAAACCGTAGAGGCGTGAAGGCTCGTCTATCTGAACAATGTTGCCACGATTCATCACCGCGATACGGTGTGACAGCGCCAACGCCTCCCCCTGATCGTGGGTGACATAGATAAAGGTGATGCCGATCTCTTTCTGTAGATTGATCAGCTCCAGTTGCATCTGTTCGCGCAGCTTGGCGTCGAGGGCCGAGAGCGGCTCGTCGAGCAATAGCAGACGCGGGCGATTTACCAGCGCGCGGGCAATGGCGATGCGCTGCTTCTGGCCGCCGGAGAGCGCATCGGGGAACTGTTTGCCCTTGTCGGGCAGGCGCACATCTTCAAGCGCCTCGGCGACGCGACTGTTGATCTCATCCTTGCCACAACCGGCCATGCGCAGCGGGAAGGCGATGTTCTCCGCCACGCTCATGTGTGGAAACAGGGCGTAGTTCTGAAAGATGGTGTGAATCGGACGCCGTTCCGGTGGCGCGGCGATGATGCTCTTGCCATCCAGCAGGATATCGCCGCTATCGGGCTGATCAAAGCCGGCAATCATGCGCAACAGCGTGGTCTTGCCGCAGCCTGATGGCCCCAGCAGCGTGAAAAACTCGCCCGCCTCAATCGTGAGACTGACCTTGTCGAGTGCTGCGAAGCTGTCAAAGTTTCGCGAGACTGCTTTAATTTCTAGCAATTGAACTGTATCTCCATTGGCGCGCCCGACGACCGAAAAGGCTTCAAATTCCAGCAGGAGAGGCCGGTTTTATATGGGCTATGAAAAGTGCGCATATTCTTTATGCATGCGGGCTGGAGGTCAATAGCAAAGCGGCGCTGGGACAAAGTTTTTACCGTATCTGCCAGCATCGAATCACATCTCTGCTAATTAGGTTTGAGGCAAACCTGCGTCAATGGGAACCTAATCCGCCCCAACAGCGTGTTTAAGGAGTCAATACCATCACCCAAGGATACCCAAATGAAAAACAGAGCATTTATTCTGCTGCCGCTCATCGCCAGCTTAGTTGCCTGCGGCGGCAACGATGTTACCACCAGCGGCGCCACCAGCACCGGCACAGTCTCGCTGCTGGTGACGGACAATCTGACCCTGAGCTACTCCGAGGTGTGGGTCAATATCAGATCCATCACGGCAACCAATGCCAGCAATCAGAGCGTGACCCTGTATCAGGATGCCACCGGTCAGACCCATAATCTGAGCCAGCTCGCCAATATCGGCGCGCTTGTCGATACACAATCTGTTACGCCTGGGACCTATACCTCATTTCAGATCACCCTGGCCAACAGCATCACACTGACGGATTTGAATGGCATCGTTACCCACGCCACCTTTGATCAGAGTGGCAATCCTGTTTACGTCATGACAGTCCCCGGCGGTCTAACCGTCAATGCCAATCAGGCCACCACCCTGGCCCTTGATTTCAACCTGCAGCAGTTCACCTATGACGCGGCGACCAATACTGTTACACCAGTCGTGATACAGAAGGATCACCGCACCCTCCATCAGACTATCGCTACCGCCCGGGGACAGGTGCAGACGGTGGTCAGTCCAACGCAGTTCATTCTGACGCCGGCCACAGGTGGCGCCAACATCACCGTCAATCTGCACAGCAGCGTCATAATCATTAGCTCCAGCACGGGCGCAGTGACCACCGATACCAGCGCACTTCAGGCCGGCCTGCCGGTTAAGGTCGCGGGCAGCTATGACGCCAACACCCTGACCATCACCGCCGCTTCAGTACTGATCAGCGATGGCGCTGTGGTCATTCGTGACGAGATCGAAGGCATTGTCACCTTTTTTGATGGCGCCACCCTCACCGTGGATGTAAAAGAGGCAAGCTTTACCCCTGACAGTAATACCATTAACGTCACCAATTTCGACATAGCAAAATTCAGTCGTGGCACGTTGGCGCTGCTGGGCGTCGGCCAAGAAGTAGAGATCAAAGGAAGTAGAGAGAATGATAACTTTAGCGCAGCCATCATTGAGATCGAGGGTGGCTCGCGTAATTCAGGCAATAGCCACCATGTTGACGATTACGCCGAACTTAAGGGGAGAATCACGGTTGTGGATGGTGTAAATCTGACCATTGCCGTCTCGAAGTACGAACATGTTAACGGCGTAAGTAATGGCAGTTTAGTCATGATCAACAGCGCCAATAGCTGGATCAGCAAGGGCGATAGCAGCTGTTTAGTGGTAGGTGCCCAGATTAAGGTTAAGGGCGCGATGAGTGATGCTGCAACCCTGGATGCCACCAGAATTGAGATCAAGAGTGGTTGTGCTAAAGACGGAAATGCAGGGACGCAAGAAGATGAGACAGATGCAGATGATTAAGCGTTACTTTTAAAGATGTCTGATGCTGGTAATGCGATCCCACATCAGGCATTACCTATAAAACAAAAAAGCCGACCATCAGGTCGGCTTTTCGGCTGTTCAAACTACGAACAGAGTGCCGTAGCACTTACTCAGCAGCTGGAGCTTCTTCAGCTGGAGCAGTCATTTCTGGAGCAGTCATTTCTGGAGCAGTCATTTCTGGGGCAGTCATTTCTGGGGCGCTCATCTCTGGAGCAGGAGCGGTCATTTCAACAGCTGGGGCAGTCATTTCAACAGCTGGCTCTTCTGATTTGCTGCAAGCAGTTACAGAAAGGGCAACAACAGCGGCTGCAACATATACAAAATTAC
>CAMTXZ010000025.1:0-10081 GCA_947085765.1 uncultured Chromatiaceae bacterium
GATGAGGAGGGCGTAAAACCGTTAACAATGTCATTTAATCATGGTGCGGGTAAGGTTTTGTATACCTCGTATCACACTGAAAATGAGTCTCCAAGCAGTAGTTTTTGGCCACAAGAACGGATTCTGCAATATCTGGTTTTTGAACTGTAGGGGTTGCCCATGAAAAAAATGGTCTTTTTTGTGGCTATAACTGCTTCTTTTTCCAGCTTTGCTGGAAAAAGTCAGAACGCGTGCATGTTAGAGGGCAGCTTTTTTATCATGGGCCAGAAGGTCGAAATTAAAGACTGTCTTCAGAATAATGGAGTGTCGTATGAACAATTTGTAGAGACGTGTAATGGCCTTTCGAATGGCGCAACTGCTTTTGGAGCGCCTCCAGCGAAGATTACGTATTTTTCGGTTTGCCCCGCAAAATTAACGGCGCGTTGTGACAATTTGTTCGGTGGGGCTTTGTCTGCCGTTTACTACCAGCGCGACCCGAAAGCACTAACGGACACAGAGGCAAGTTGCAAAGCAGGAGGCGGTAAATGGACGATGGGGCGCTAGCTTGGCCCTTCGCCGAACGCACTACTCAAAAGCACAGCTTTTAGATTCCCTGCGGCCCTGTAGCTTCCGGTGATCCCTCACTTCAAACGTTCGTTCAAGATTTTTTCTGTATATGTTGGGTTTTGCACCCTCTGTCATCTGGGCTGATGAGCCATCTTTCCTTCCTCCTGCCCCGCAAACTGAATTTGGTAAAGCTCGGCATAACGCCCACCCTTGGCCAGCAGTTGATCATGGCTGCCGATCTCAACAATCTGGCCATGGTCCATCACCACAATGCGGTCAGCCTGTTTGATGGTGGAGAGGCGGTGGGCGATGGTGATGGTGGTGCGTCCCTGCATCAACTCTTCAAGCGCCTGCTGTACCTTCTGTTCCGATTCGGTGTCGAGCGCGGAGGTGGCCTCGTCGAGTATCAGGATCGGGGCATCTTTTAACAGCGCGCGGGCGATGGCGATGCGTTGGCGCTGGCCGCCGGAGAGTCGCACGCCGTTCTGGCCGCAGGGGGTTTGCAGTCCTTGTGGCAGATCCTTGATGAACTCCATGGCGTGGGCCTTGGTGGCGGCGGCGATGATCTCGGCCTCGCTGGCGTCACGTTTGCCACCGTAGGCGATGTTGGCGGCGATGGTGTCGTTGAAGAGCACCACTTGTTGGCTCACCAGGCTGAGGTTGTGGCGCAGTGCTTCGAGTTTGATCGTCTGGGTGTCGATGCCATCCACCAGAATCTGGCCGGTGCTGGGCTGATAGAAACGCGGGATCAGACTGGCCATGGTCGATTTGCCACTGCCCGATTGCCCCACCAGCGCGATGGTCTCACCGGGGCTGATGGTGAGGTTGATGTTGTGCAGCGCATCCTGTTCGGTGTTGGGGTAACGGAAGCCCAGCTGGCGGAACTCGATGCGGCCCGCGGCGCGTGGCAGTGGCAGGGTGCCGTGGTCCGGTTCGGAGGCTTCGTCGATCAGGGCAAAGACACTCTGCGCCGCCGCCAGGCCGCGCTGCAATGGATCGTTGACGCTGGTGAGCCGTTTGATGGGCGAGAGCAGCAGCGCCATGGCGCCAAAGAAGGCGACAAAGGTGCCGACGGACATGGCGGGTTCCTGTGCCGCCGCGAGGTTGACGATAAACGCCAGTGCCGCTATTGAGAGCAGCTGCACCACCGGTACGCTGGAGGCGGAGGTTGTGACTGCCTTCATGAAAAAACGCCGCACCATGTTGACGGTGTCGCGCAGACGTTCGTGTTCATACTGGTGGCCGCCAAAGAGTTTGACCTCCTTGTGGCCTTGCAGCGCCTCTTCGACAACCGCGTTCATCTCACCGACCTGCTGTTGCAGGGTGAGGTTGATGCGCCGCAGCCGTTTGGCGATCACTTTTACAATCACGGCGATCGCCGGAATGATGGTGAAGAAGAAGAGCGCCAGCTTCCAGTCGGTGTAGAGCATGAAGGCGAGCAGGCCAATGATGGTGACGGTGTCGCGGATGATAATCACCAGGGCGGTGGTGGTGGCTTCGTAGACTTGGGTGACATCGAAGCTGAACTTGGAGAGCAGGCTGCCGTAGGCGTGGTGGTCATAAAACTGGTTGGGCACGTGCGTCAGTTTTTCGAACATCGCCACCCGCAGGTCCATGATCACCTTGTATCCCACCCAGCTCATGGCGACGGTGCTGATGTACTGGGCGATGCCTCGTACTACAAATAGTCCTACCAGCATAAGTGAGTAGTAGAGTGCTGCGTCGCTGCTCTTGTCGACAAAACTGCCGTCCAGCATCGGCCCGAGGATGGCCGGGATGGCGGGTTCGGTAATGCCGATCACAATGGTGGCGAGGATAGAGAGCGCAAAGGCCTTCCAGTAGGGGCGGATGTGGTGCAGAAGCCGGGCGTAGAGGCGCTTGTTGTCGGAGTCCATCAAATTGGTCGCAGTGCTTTTATATAATTAGGGTGTGCATTGTAACTGGCTGGCCCGGGATAACGAAATGGCGGTGTGCCCCTTGTCAGGCCGTTTATCTGGGGATTGCCGGGTGGGGCGATGAAATCAGTCGTGGTATCATTCCGCCGTTTCCGTTTTAACTATTTTTTCGCTCATGCAGAGCTTGTGGGGCGCTAGGCCGGTGGCAATGAAAATCCATATTCCCAATTTTGAACAGGCGCGAGTGCTGGTGGTGGGCGATCTGATGCTGGATCGTTACTGGTATGGCAGCACTTCGCGTATCTCCCCCGAGGCGCCGGTGCCGGTGGTGCATGTGGGTGAATCTGAAGAGCGCCCCGGTGGCGCCGGCAACGTCGCCCTCAACATCGCCTCGCTGGGCGGACATTCTGATTTGATCGGTCTGGTCGGTGCTGATGAGGCGGCCGAGGCGCTCGCCCGCCGTCTTGAGAGTGCCGGGGTGCGCTGCCACTTCGAGACTGCGCCGGGCATGCCGACGGTGACCAAGCTGCGGGTGATCAGTCGTCACCAGCAGTTGATCCGCCTCGACTTTGAAGACGGTTTTCATGCGATTGATACCACTGCCCTGCAGCAGCGCTATCAGGCGCTGCTGGCGCAGTGTGATGCGGTGATTTTGTCAGATTACGGCAAGGGCACACTCAACGCGGTGCAGGCGCTTATCACGGCCGCGCGGGCGGCGGGCAAGCCGGTGCTGATCGACCCCAAAGGTCAGGACTACACCATATATCGCGGCGCAACGTTGATTACGCCCAACAGTACGGAGTTTGAGGCGGTGGTCGGCCCGTGCAAAAATGATGAGGAGCTGGTGAGCAAGGGCGAGCAGTTGCGCGAGGAGTTGCAGCTCGATGCGCTGCTGGTGACCCGTAGCGAAAAGGGCATGACACTACTGCGCAAGGGGCAGCCTGCACTGCATCTGCCCACCAAGGCGCAGGAGGTCTACGACGTTACCGGCGCCGGTGATACGGTGATTGCGACGCTGGCTGCAGCGCTGGCCGCCGGTGTTGAGATGGGTGAAGCGACGGCGCTGGCCAATCTTGCCGCCGGGGTTGTGGTTGGTAAGCTTGGCACGGCCACGGCTACGGTTGCGGAACTGCGCCGCGCCATTCGTGAACATGACCAGGTCGAAGGCGGTGTGATGACCGAAGAGCGGCTGGAGACGCTGGTGCGCGACGCCCAGTCTCACGGTGAGCGGGTGGTGATGACCAATGGCTGTTTCGATATTCTGCATGCCGGCCATGTCACCTATCTGGATCAGGCGCGTAAGCTGGGTGATCGCCTGATCGTGGCGGTGAATGATGACGCCTCGGTCAAACGGCTCAAGGGTGAAGAGCGCCCGGTAAACAGTCTGGCGCAACGCATGACGGTGCTGGCGGCGCTGGGCAGTGTCGATTGGGTGGTGCCGTTTACGGAAGATACGCCGGAGCGCCTCATCTGCCACATCAAACCCAATGTGTTGGTGAAGGGCGGTGACTATCGCCCCGACCAGATTGCTGGTGGCCAGTGTGTCACCGAGGCGGGTGGCGAGGTGGTGGTGCTGGGGTTTGTTGATGGTGTTTCGACAACACGCATCATCAATCTGATTCGTGGCAGTTGATGAATAAGAGGATAGAAGCATGATCATAGTCACAGGCGGCGCCGGATTTATCGGCAGCAACATCGTCAAGGGGTTAAACGCACTGGGTCGCAACGACATCCTGGTGGTGGATGATCTTGAGGATGGCGCCAAGTTCAAAAACATCGCCGATTGCGACATCGCCGATTACATGGACAAGGATGAGTTTCTGGAGATGATCCTCAGCGGTGACGAGTTTGCCGAGCCGGTCGAGGTGGTGTTTCATGAAGGCGCCTGCTCCTCCACCACCGAGTGGGATGGCCGCTACATGATGCAGATCAACTACGACTACTCCAAGGCGCTGCTGCACTACTGCCTGGCGCGTGGCATTCAGTATCTCTACGCCTCATCCGCCTCGGTCTATGGTGATGGCCCGGTGTTTAAAGAGACGCTGGCCCATGAAGAGCCGCTCAATGTCTATGGCTACTCCAAGTTTCAGTTTGATCAGTATGTGCGCCGCCAATTGCCGAAGGCTCAAAGTCAGGTGGTGGGATTCAGATACTTCAATGTCTACGGCCCGCGCGAACAGCACAAGGGCAGCATGGCCAGCGTCGCCTTTCATCTCAATAATCAGGTGCACGAGTCAGGCAAGGTGCGCCTCTTTGCGGGTTCTGATGGTTATGGTCCTGGCGAGCAGCGTCGTGATTTTGTCTATGTCGGCGATGTGGTCGCGGTGAATCTCTGGTTCTGGCAGAACAAGGATAAGTCCGGCATCTTCAATCTCGGTACTGGCCGCAGCCAGAGCTTCAACGATGTCGCTCATGCGGTGCTGAGCCATCATGGTAAAGGCACGCTGGAGTACATCCCCTTTCCTGAGCATCTGGTAGGGCGTTATCAGAGTTTCACCGAGGCTGAGATCAGCGCGCTGCGCAGTGCCGGTTACACCGCTCCCTTTAAGAGTGTGGAAGAGGGTGTGAGTGAATATATGCAGTGGCTAAATCGGAGCAAGGGTTGAGTCAAACGCCGTTAACGAGGCGCTGCTGATGCAAAAAATCCTGGTAGCTGGCCCGGCCTGGGTCGGCGACATGGTGATGGCGCAGAGTCTCTACAAAACGCTGCGGCAACGTTATCCCGGCGTGGTGATTGATGTGCTGGCGTCGGCCTGGTCTGGCCCTATTCTCAAACGGATGCCAGAAGTGCGGCGCCACATCGAGATGCCACTGGGCCACGGCGCGTTGGGATTGAAGCAGCGCTATCGGTTGGGCAAAAGTCTGCACGCCGAGCAGTACGATCAAGCCATCATCACACCACGATCATTCAAGTCGGCGCTGACGCCCTATTTTGCCCAAATTCCAATTCGCACTGGCTATAAGGGCGAGCTGCGTTACGGCCTAATCAACGACATGCGGCCGCTCGATAAAACAGTGCTGACACAGACCGTGCAACGTTATGTGGCGTTGGGGCTTGAGCGTGATGCTGCGCTGCCGTCTGAAATTATCTATCCATCACTGACGGTTGATGCTGAGAATCAGCAGTGTCTGTTGCAGTCACTGAATCTGTCGCTGCAACAGCCGGTAGTGGGCTTCATGCCCGCCGCCGAGTACGGCCCGTCCAAACGCTGGCCACCGGAATATTTCGCGCAGCTGGCGCAGCAGCTGGTGGCGCAGGGCCGCCAGGTGTGGCTCTTTGGTTCCGCCAAGGATCAACCGCTGTGTGACGAGATTGCAGCTGCCGCAGGCGTGGGTGTTACCAATCTGGCGGGGCGCACCCAGCTGGAAGATGCGGTTGATCTGATTGCGCTGACCGATCGGGTGGTGAGCAACGATTCAGGGCTGATGCATATCGCCGCCGCCACCGGCGGCAGGATCATCGCGCTCTACGGCTCTTCTTCACCGGATTACACTCCGCCGCTGACCGACAAGGCAACGGTGCTCTACCTGAGGTTGGAGTGCAGCCCCTGTTTTGAACGCGAATGTCCGCTGGGACACTATCGCTGCCTGAAAGAGATCAATCCGCAAAAGGTTTTTGAGATATGTCAGCAGTAGTGGCAAAAAATGATCTGGTGTTAAAAGGCAGTGGCTGGCAGGCATGGCTGGTCTACGGTCTGCTGTTCCTCTTTCCCGTTGCCGGCGTCAGTGTTAATCACTGGTTCAGTGGCATTTACGCGCTACTGGCGTTGACGGGGCTGGTGGCTCTTTTCAACGGGAGTGCACGGCAGACGCTCTTTAAGGAAGAGCGTATCTGGCTGTGGTTGTGTGTCGCTTTTTTTGTTTCGTTTCTGGTTTCAGCGCTGGTGAATGGTTGGGAGAGACCGCAAAATTCTGCATTAGGTGTGGCAGTTCGCTATCTTTTTGTGGTGCCACTGTTTTTATTGCTGCGCCAATATCCCAAGGCTGGCCTGGCGCTCTTGGGCGGGGTGCTGGTGGCGGTGTTTGAGGTGGCGGGACATGCCTATTACGATATCTATCAACTGGGCAAGGCGCGTGCCGAAGGGTTGTATAGTCCCAACTTTCTCGGCCCCGTGGTGGCGTTGATGGTGATGTATCTGCTGGCTGGCTGGCGTGAGCTGCGGAGGGTGCGTTGGTTGTTGCCCGTGGCGATACTGTTGGGGGTCTGGGCGCTGGTAATGTCTGGCTCTCGCGGTGGTTATGTCGGGTTGGTGGCAATGGTGTTGCTCTGGGCGTTGCTGACCTTTCGCGGGCGGCTCCGGGTTTTGATGTTGGCGGTTGCGGTGGCACTGCCACTGGCCGGTTATTTTATGGTGGATGAGGTTACGCAACGTGTGGATGTGGCGGTGACCGAGGTGACCACCTATCTTGTCAAAGGTGTGCCCGAGGGTGTGCACGGCGCCGAGAGTTCCGCAATCCGTTTTGAAATGTGGCGCGCCGCCTGGATGACCTTTCTTGACCACCCTCTGCTGGGTGTCGGCGACGACAATTACAACGCGGGGGTTCAGCCCTATATTGATCGGGGACTGGTTGATGTGGGGGTGGGAAGACATGGCCATCCCCATAACGCCTACATGAATGTGCTGATGTGTCGTGGCATGGTTGGTTATCTTGTCATGATGGCGATGTTGTTTTACCCGCTCTACTATTTTGCCCGGAGCTATCGTGATTCACCATCCACAGCGATGCTGGGTATGGTTCATACTATTGGTTTTGCCATATTCTCCATCACCGATGCCTCGACCTTCGATAAAAACAATTTCACCTCCATCTACCTGCTGTGCATGGCGGTGTTCTTGTCCTGGCATGCAGCGCGGGTGAACCAGCGGCGGCTGTACCAAGATGGAGTGCCGGGGCGTCTCAGCGCAACAGAAACTGCTGGCTGATCTGCGCGGCGGCCTCGTCAACATTGATGCCGCCCATCTCCTCCTCGCCACTATTTTCCGGCGGTGAGAATGCCACTCTCTTCTCTGGGCTGTTGGTGGTCTGCCAGCGTAGTGCGGTGGCCGAGCGGCGTCGCGGATAGAAGGCCGCAGTGTTGCAATTCAGCGCCCCGGCGATATGCAGCGGACCGGTGGAGCCACTGATAAACAGATCGGCACAGGCGATGTGACGGGCGAAACGTTCCAGCCCTGCGGTGGAGTGATAGAGGCTGTGAGCGGCGCTCCCCAGCCTTTTGGCAACTGCTGTCGCCTGGTCCAGTTCGTCGGGGCCGGCACTGACCACGATGTGATGTCCCGTGTTTGAGGTGAGCTGCCTGCCCAGTTCGGCATACTGTTCCAAATTCAGATTGTTGGCGGAACCACCGCTGCCAGGATGTATGAATACCAGGCGCTGCCCGGTGGGGATTTGATGGGCCTTGCAGAACTCGGCGCGCAGCTGTTCTGTCTCTGCGGCATCAAACTGGAGGTAGGGTGGTGCTGGCTGCGCGACGTTGCGAATGCCGGCGTCATGCAGATAGCTAACTATTAAATCCTGGTTGTAGAGGTATTCAGGTTTTTCCGAACGCGAACGGTGTTGCTTCAGACGCCTGTGATAAAATAGTTGGGCGAATTTTGTTGCAGGGGCAAGGCGATAGGGGATGCCCGCCAGCAGCAGCCGCCAGCCAATGCGCGTGGTTGAGAAGAGCGTAACGGCAGCGTCGTACTTCTGCTGTTTCAGCTGCTTGGCAAAGGCCTGCTGGCTGGCGATGCCACCATTCGGACCTGGATCCAGAATGACCTGGTCGATGTTGGGGCAGAGCCGCGCGATGTCGGCGGTATAAGGGTTGACCAGCACATGTATCTCGCTATTGGGTAGCGACTGTTTGAGCACGGCCAATGCTGGCCAGGCCAGCATGAAATCCCCCAGCTTGTCGTTGCGGACAACGAGAATTTTTTTGCGATTGGTATTCATCTGGCGCCAGATTATACGCGTCATGAAGCTGATTTGTATGCGCCCGGCGCAGATGCGGCCAGTGAAAGAGAGTCTTGATGAAGCTTTGGTTTAAAAGTGGCGCATGGGCCAACAAAAAGGCCGCGCGGATTGCCAGTCAGCTGACGCCGCACGCGGTCAGGAGTGTTGCCGTGATTCGCCATGCCGCCGTCGGCGATATGGTGCTGACACGCCCCTTCCTGATCGAATTACGGCGCTTCTTTCCCAACGCCCAGATCACCTTGAGTCTGGTGACCAACTACACCCGCGGTGCGCCGCTCGATCTGGTTGATCGTGTGCATGTGGCTTATGGCAGTGATCAGCGCGGTATCGGCTTGAAGGCGCAAATCAGTCGCGGCAAGGAGCTCGGCTATCACGATCTGGTATTTGATCTGGCAGCGACGTCGCGCTCGTTCTGGCTCTGCAAGCTGACGCCGGCCAGATTGAAGATCGGCTTCCCGTATCGTGTTCTGCAGCGGCGACTGTTCTATGACATCGCCACGCTCCGGTCCGATCTCCATTTCGAGGCGGAAACCATGCTGGAGATGCTCAATGTGCTGGGCCATGCTCATGAGTATCCGTTGCGATTTGCGATGCCGGTCATTGCGGCGCAGCGTAACAAGCCGTATGTGGTCTACTTCCCCAGCGCCTCGACGCCGGACAAGTGCTGGCCCCATGTGCGCTTTGCCGAACTGGTGGAGCGGATGGCGCAGCGCTATCCCGATCATGAACACATCGTTCTGAAGGGCATTGCCCAGTGGGAGACGATTGACGACATCATGGCGCCCTTGGTGGGCCGGGACAATGTGACCGGATTAACACTCAACGATTTTGATGAGACGGTCTCGCTGGTACAGGGGGCGAGTCTGCTGGTGGGTAACGACACCGGCATCCGTAATATCGCCATCGCCTGTGAAACCCCAACCGTCGGGATATTTTTCAGCACCGAGCCGTTCAGGTACTGGCCGCGTTATGGTGGGCACGAGGCGGCCTTTAGTGTCGATGGCGCTGTACCGGCAACGGAGCAGGTCTATGGGCTGTGCAACAAGCTGCTTGAGCAGCGTTAAGCCACCATTTACAGCGTGACAGGAATTTTTATATGGCTACTCTCTCAGTTGTGTTGATTGTCAGGAACGAGGCTGACAACCTGGCGGCCTGTCTCGACACGGTGAGCTGGGCGGGTGAGATCGTGATTATGGATTCGGGCAGTGACGATGCCACCCTCGATATCGCCCGCCGTTATACCGACAAGGTCTACGTCGACACCGACTGGCAGGGGTTTGGTATTCAGCGTCAGCGCGCCCAGGCCCGGGCCAGTGGCGAGTGGCTGTTGATGCTCGATGCCGATGAACGAGTGACGCCAGAACTCAGGGCCAGCATCGAGGCGGCGGTGGCGCATGACCGGCGTGAGGTGGTCTACGCGGTGCCGCGTCTGTCGTGGGTGTTTGGCCGTTTCATTCGTCACAGCGGCTGGTACCCGGATTATGTGTCGCGCCTCTATGCCCGTACACGCACCAGTTATCGCGCTGACCGGGTGCATGAGAAGTTGATGGTCGGCGAGGGGATGCAGCTCTCCATGTTGACGGGCGATCTGCTCCACTACACCTATCGCGACATGAACCATTATCTGGTCAAGTCGGCCCACTATGCGGCGGCCTGGGCGCAACAGCGCCAGGAGCAAGGCAAGC
>CAMTXZ010000026.1:0-5531 GCA_947085765.1 uncultured Chromatiaceae bacterium
ACTATCCAGTAAAAATCACTACACCGAACGGCGGCAAGACCTTGATTATCGAAGAGGGGGAAGATGGTGCTCAAGTCGGCGAGCTGGCATTCAAATTTAAAAAGAAGGCAGGCGATACAAACTACAGCATCGAATCCTGGCGATGGCAAGAGCACGATATAACCGATGCAGTGGCAGAAGATCCCATCATCGCCGCTAAAGTTGAAGAGGTGACAGCACCGTTTAAAGGCGCCGCTTTCAATCCAAACGCCTTTACCAACCCGTTCAATGGCACCAAGCCGTACGCACCGCTGAATCAAGTGATTGGCTATACCGATGTCGAGCTGTCACGCAATAACCTCTCACATCAGTGGGATCCCGCCAACGGCATAATGCCGGGGGTCATCGAAGGTGCCGCGCACTCTCTGATCACCGACGCATTCCGTGTGGTCACCAATGCACTGTTACCGGCCAGTGAGAAAACAGGGCTTGATATCAGCGGCAACATCACGCCATCGACCGATGGCAAATATCTTATTGCTGCGATTCGTGGCTTCCGTTTTGTTAATAGCTACCCTGCTGGCAGCGCAATCACTTACGAAGATCTCTACCACTTTTTATCCATTGGGCCACAGGTTGCAGTGACCGAATTTACTGGCGGCGCGCTGAACAACCAGGCAGAGAGTGCAGCGGATAGCTGTATGAATCCGGATGTCACCCAATGGGCGGGGGGTTGGTTCTTCAACTTCAGCGGTGTAACCATGAAGTTTGATCCCTACGGCGTCATTGGGCGTGTCGATACAATCAATCCAGTCACGGGCATTAACTATAAGATCAACGATGTGCAAGGACGCGTCTCCCAATTTGCCTTGGGACGTACCTCAATTAGCGATGATGCAACCGGCTATGTATTGTCGAATACCGACAATGGCAAACGCTATCGCTACGCCTCGTATTACTATGATGTCTCACCCACCGTTGTGAACAATATCGCCCCGGCACCCAACTCAGCAACAACGCCAAACTCAATTCGCAAAATCATGCGGATCAAAGGCACTGCGCCCGAGACACTCGCAAATTTGCGCCTGGTACAAAGCTGGCCGACACTGGCGGCTGACTACGCCGCTTACGAAAATGTCGACGCGGTAGAAATTGTCGCGCTTTACATCAAACAGTTTCTGGGTGGCAATATAGAGGCAGCGGAACTTCCATTCCCACGCATCGATATGACAGCTGCATTACCGGATACGCGCCCAAGCCTTGGTTTCCCAACCGTGGAGCCAGTGTGGGGAGCACGTGCAGTAGGCACAGCCGGATACAACAGCACCTATGGCCAAGTGAATTACAGATTTAACCAGTACGATCAAAACTAAAAAGGATGCAGAGAGTTTAAGGCAGGATAATGGCCCGTCATTATGGCGGGCCATTTTTTTGCACACTATTTCAAAGTCGTTTTATGAAAGCAGCAACGTCTTAGTCACATGGGGCTGAATGGCACCAACAAATAAAAGTTGTCGACAACATCCTCTTTAAAAAATTGATTTCTTAACCACATCGCACAGTGTGGATCTCCGTCGCCAAATAGTTAATGAACCTCTGAATAACCCCGTTCGTCCTGAGCCTGTCGAAGGATTGGTGATGATTGTTAAGATTAACATTAGAGGGAGCTGACCTTTTTAACCATCAAACTAACGAAGCTCAACCACCATATCAATTTCGACAGCAATATTGAATGGCAGAGAAACCATTCCCATAGCTGAGCGTGCATGCTTGCCACACTCGCCAAATACGTCTACGAGCAGATTCGAAGCACCGTTGATTACTCTTGGATGATCCGTGAAATCAGGATCGGAATTCACCATCCCAAAAACTTTCACAATACGTTTTACTTTCTTGAGCTCGCCGAGTTCTGCCTTCAGCACCGCCAATTGATTGATCATCGTCACCCGGGCCGCCTGGTAGCCCACATCGACGGTAAGCTGGCCTGGTTTCGAACCCAGCTTACCTGTGATGAATGATCCATTTGCCAAGCGTGGACCATTGCCGGCCAGATACATGAGCTTGCCAACTCGCACGGCGGGTACAAAGTTAGCGATAGGCTGAGGGGGCGGTGTTAACACAATACCGAGCGCTTCAAGATTTGCATCGGGATCAACCTGTGGGCAGCCTTGGCGCTCGGTATGACTGCTCGCCTCCATTGGAATTTCTGCCACGGCATATTGTGCGGGCAACAGCATTGCTCCGCATCCAACAGCGAATGAAAACGAGGTAACAAAAATGCGACCGGTAAACACCTTTGAATATTTCATGATTATCTTGTCTCCTTAAAATTGGCGGTTTCGGATAATAAGTGCAATTGGTAACAGAGAGGCCAGCTGGTAGAGTCAGCACCTCCCTCCGCCAAGAGAAAAGCACAATGAACTACAACCAACTGGCCGAAAATGAACGATACCAAATTTATGCATTAAAGAAACCGGATATTCACAACAGGATATTGCTGTACTGATGAAACGAAGCCCTTCCACCATTAGCCGATAATTAAAACGCAATGCAGGATCAAGAGGATACAGACCACGGCAAGCACAGCGACTGACAAATGATCGTCGTAAAACGGCCTATAAGGCGCGTAAGCTCGTAGGTCCGATTAGCGCAGCGTAATCGGACGCATGACAATCGCCACCCTTAAGGCTCACCGTGGGATCACCCTGGGATCACCATGCCAATTCAGAGCGTAAATTCCCAGCTTGACGTAATGGTGGAATAGGGCCAATCCTGAACATACGCCACCGAAAATAAAGGCCCGACAATAGTTACGCGTGTTCCGTTTGCCATTTCTTTAATCAGGTGGTGACTATAATTTCACATGCGTCCGATTACGCTGCGCTATTCGGACCTACGGGCTTTGCACACCCATATGCATCATGGGAACGTGGCATCAATGAAAACACCAACGGCCTGATACGGCAGTATTTTCCAAAAGGCACTGATTTTAATGACGTCAGTGATGCGCAGATCGAGCACGTGATGAATCGCCTCAATAATCGACCGCGAGCGACAAGAGGTGGAAAATCACCCAACGAATTATTTATGGGGCAGCAAGTGGATTTACTTGCTGCATAATTAAATTGCAGTTATTACTTGAAACCGCGGATAATAACGGGATAGAAAATACCAATAAAACACCCATATCACCAAATATAGGGCAGAAGGATTACCCAGCTTTCCAAAATCCATACCGAGAAAGGTTAGCTTACTTATTTCAACTCCCGCAAATTTTAGAAAAATTAAAATGCAAGAAACAGAAATAAAATTTCTTCTCTGTCTAACCAAACCTTCTGACATTGGTTCAATTTTCAATTTTTACTCCATACGGCATAACGTTTGAATTCACCGGCCTGCGCGGCTTTTCGCGCAGCTCGTAGGTCCGATTAGCGCAGCGTAATCGGACGCATGACAACCGCCACCCTCAAGGCTCACCCTGGGATCACCACGCCAATTCAGAGAGCAAATCCCCAGTTTGACGTAATGGTGGAATAGAGCCAATCCTGAACATGCGCCACCGAGAATAAAGGCCTGACAATAGTTACGCATTTTCCGTTTTCCGTTTTCCGTTTTTTAATCAGGTGATAGCCATTTCACATGCGTCCGATTACGCTGCGCTAATCGGACCTACGGGCTGCCGCGCTTTTCGGCAGTCCCGCTCGAACGCAGGGTTAGACTCACAATAGACCAGCCGCAGCAGTGAGCATTTGAACAGCACCCCCATTGTTTGAAATCTCATCTCCCAGCTTGTTAATTTTTTGCCTGAATGTGAGAGTCTTGTCCAAAACCTCTTGCTGCTTTTCCTTTGTTTTGATGCAAGCTTGAACTACCTCTTTGAATCTAGCCTCTGCTTTCTCAGCGTTAGCAAGGATGACTTCAAATAGCGCAAGAGGGGCGATCTTCAATATTTCTCTATTGATCCCATATTCAACGGAGTGTTTTGCGATCTTTACTGCATACTCAAACTCACGGCGATCAATCGGATTCTCTAACGTGATTGATACCAAACCTCCCGAAAATTCTGGCTTGTTCATTTCATCGAGAATTCGCTGAACTATCTCTCCGAGTACAGCTTTATGGTTCACTTGCTTGTGTCGAATCGACGATTCGAGTCGAAGCGACTTGATTTTTGTTTCTGTGACCTTAAGCTTATTTGCAAGCACATAGTTCCAGTCCGATCCCAGTTCTTTTGAGGTGGATAGATGATGGAAGATCAGTAACTCGTAATCCTTCTTGGACAAAGCCCCTAGCCCTCTATCCTTAACTAATTGGCTTATTGTTTTACCTAGTTCTGTTGCTTCCTGATCCGTCAGCATAGGATGATTTCCTTTGGGGTGAGCCTAACGTTCCGCTTCAGCCGAGGCGGCGCGTTAGCGCCGACGTCGGCTGGAAGCGATGGTTATGTTTCACTTTTTCTTGTTTCGCCACCATTGCCATGCCTTTTTCAAGTCAATGCCAACACCGAATATGCCGGGCTTCAAGTTGATTGCATCTCCAAGATTTGACGATGACGCATCCGGTGTTGCCTTTGCCTTAACAGCCTCGCCGGACAAGACCAAGATATTGAGTTCATGTTTTAAGCGAAGTGATATGTCTCGGACTTGGTTGACTGTTCCCACAGAGTACCTTGCCTGATAAAGATCAAAACGAGTAGCTTCGTAGTCAATTTTGATTCCGTATCTATTGGCATTACGGTCTAGAGCTTCACGAAACACCTGTATTCGTTTTTCATACAGCTCTGGTTGAATAAACTTGGCGCAACAAGATAGCAAATGCTCCATTTCAGACCTTGAAAGAGCCGACGAAACACGGGTGACTACCCGGATGACCTCTGGCACCAACTCCTCGTCGTATTTTTTTATCGCAGTATGCGTGTCTTTAAGAAAGCCCTCGTAAATCTCGCCAACCGCATTCGGCTTGAGCGGATCCAGTTTCTTTACCCATTCAACCGCGGCCAACAAATCTGAGACGTGGTGTTTATAGGCTCGATCAGCGGACTGCTCTACCAAGTTAGTTTGTTCGATGGTCAACACGAAGCATCCTGTGAAACATAACGTCGCCGCTCAGCCGCGCGCGCCTTTGGCGCGTCAGCTGGAGTGGCCTTGTTATGCATTTCGATGCCTATATATGTCATTCTCGATTTCAAGAAACTTTTTCTCTACGCTTTTGCCATACTTAGCCATTGCTCTACAAACAACCAAGAAGTCTATGTTTGCTCCATACGTTAGGACAGATGTGGTTATCTGCGTTAATGATATTACGGTAGATTGTGCTGGATCTGATAAACCAATTCCACTTGGCCCAGCCAATAGAATATCTTCTTCTGGAAACAGGCCAAGCCTCTTAAATACGCCCGCAGGGCTTGCATGTACTAACTAGTCAGCAGCAAAGGATACCGCTTCGTTTCTGAAAAATGATTTCACCAAGTCCTTATCCTGTGCAATTAATTCCAAATCTATAAACGTTCGCTCCCAAAGTGATTCCCCTTTTTTGAGAGGAGACCTCGCAGT
>CAMTXZ010000027.1:0-11861 GCA_947085765.1 uncultured Chromatiaceae bacterium
ACACAACCTCGGCATGGCCTTCCAGCTCACCAACATCCTTCGTGATGTGGCGGAAGATAGCCAGCGTGGTCGCATCTACATCCCACTGGATGAGCTGGAACAGTTTGGCGTTCATACCGAAGAGATCCTGAGCAACAGCGACAGCGACAACGTTCATAAGCTGATGGCCTTCCAGGCACAGCGTTGTCATGAGTATTACGACAAGGCGTTTGCACTGTTGCCAGAGGCGGACCGTTACAACCAACGCACCGGCATCATCATGGCCGCCATCTATCAGGCGACACTGCGCGAGATTGAGGCCGATGGCCTGAACGTGTTGAAGCAGCGCGTCTCACTCACGCCGATACGTAAACTCTGGATTGCGTGGCGCACCGCACGGGCAGAGAAAAAACGTTTTCAGCGACTGCCAAAATAGATAAAACGTCGTCGCCCAACCTTGGCGGCGACACTCATCCATTTAATTAATCAGCGTGCGCAGACTATATATCAAATCTGTTGCAATCAAACCACGCTCACCCGCCAGCGCCGCTTTATCCGCCGCAGCTGCATGCAGCGCCACACCACACTGCGCCGCCTGATTCAGGCTTAACCCCTGCGCCAACAGACCGCCTATTACCCCTGTCAGAACATCACCCATACCCGCGCTGGCCATGCCGGGGTTACCGCCACTGCATACCGCAATCTCACCTGTGGCATCGGCCACCAGCGTGCCCGCCCCTTTCAATACCACCACACCGCCATACTGTTGTGACAACGCACCAGCCGCATGAAAACGGTCTTGATTGATCACGGCGGCCGAGCACTGCAACAGACGCCCCGCCTCGCCCGGGTGTGGCGTTAAGATCCAGCCTTCATTTTTAAAGGGTTGCCGGGCAAGAAGATTCAGGCCATCGGCATCCACCACCAGTGGCAAACCCGACTCAACCGCGCCGTTGAACAGCTGTTGCGCCCACGCGTCCTGCCCCAGGCCAGGACCAATCGCCACCACCGTAGCGCGTTGTAACAGCGGTAGCAGATCGGCAGCCGTCTCGACCCCTCGCCACATCACCTCCGGGCGTACCGCCGTCATTGCTGCCACATGTTCAGCACGTGTTGCCACCGTCACCAAACCACTGCCGACGCGCAACGCCGCTTCTGCCGCCAACCGTACCGCGCCCGCCATACCATGGTTACCGGCGATGATCAGCAGATGGCCAAAGTCCCCTTTGTGGGCGGTGCGGCGCCGTGGTGGCAGTTGCGGTTTCAAACGTAACCAGTCGATGCGTTGCAGTGAAGATGGTCGCTGTTTATAAACAGCCTCTGGCAGGCCCAGATCATCAAATAGAATTGCGCCACAGTAGTCGCGTGCCTCCCCCGTGAACATGCCGCACTTCAGACCGATGAAGCTCACGGTTGCCTGTGCGGTAATGGCGACGCCCAGCACTCGGCCAGTGTCGGCATGCAATCCGGAGGGGATATCCACGGCCAGCACCGACACACCACTAGCGTTGATTGTATTGATGGCAGCAGCCCACTCACCTTCCACCTCGCGGTCGAGACCGGTGCCGAAGATTGCATCCACCACCACATCGGCATCGTTGAGAAGCTGCGCTGTAAAAGTGACCACAGTGAGTCCCGTCGCCAGTGCAGCATCCCACGCACGCTTGGCATCACCTGTCAGCATCGCCGGATCACGCAGTGCTACCAGCGTCACAGCAAACCCCTTTGCGCGCGCCAACCGCGCCACTACGTAACCATCACCGCCGTTATTACCAGAGCCACACACCACCACAATCTTGCGTGCATTGGGCCAGCGACAACAGAGCTCATCAAATAGTGCCGCACCAGCACGGCTCATCAGTTCGATACCAGGAATGCCCTGCTCTTCAATTGCGATGCGATCCAGTTCACGCACCTCAGCGGCACGATAAAGGGTATAGGGTAGATGGCTCATAGGCGTTATCATTACTCGGATATGACGATAGATCAGAAACTACTCCAGCTCACCGACGATGTCGACTATCAACAGCTCGCCAACCTCATCAAGGCAGAGGGCAAGAGGCTGGGATTTCAGCAGATCGGTATTAGCGATATCGATCTGGATGAGGCGTCTGACCATCTGCAAGCGTGGCTCGCCAACCACTACCACGGCGAGATGCAATATATGGCGCGCAACAGCGACCTGCGCCACCACCCCGAGCAACTGCTGCCCGGCACCCTCACCATCATCTCGGCACGTATGGACTATCTGCTCGAGACGCAAGACTCCGAAGCGGTGATGCAGAACAGCGAACTCGGCTTCATCTCGCGCTACGCCCTGGGGCGCGACTACCACAAGCTGCTACGCAAACGGCTGCAAAAATTGGCCGACTACATCAGCACCATTGCCGGAGAGTTTGGCTATCGAGTCTTCACCGACAGTGCGCCGGTAATGGAGAAGGCGATTGCTGAAAAGGCCGGGCTGGGGTGGATCGGCAAACATAGCAACCTGCTCAGTCGCGAGGCCGGCTCCTGGTTTTTTCTCGGCGAGATTTTAACAACGCTGCCACTGCCGATTGATCAACCGGTCAGCCAGCACTGCGGCAACTGCACCGCCTGCATCGACATCTGCCCTACCCGCGCCATCATCGCCCCCTATCAGGTCGATGCACGACTCTGTATCTCCTATCTCACCATCGAACTGCGCAGCGCCATTCCCGTTGAACTACGGCCACTGATGGGCAACCGCATCTACGGCTGCGACGACTGCCAGCTGGTCTGCCCCTGGAACCGCTTTGCCAGCTACACCGCCGAGCAGGATTTTCTGCCACGCAACGGTCTTGCCGCGCCGCAGCTGCTGGAGCTGTTCAGCTGGACCGAGCAGCAGTTTCTGCAACGGCTCGAAGGCTCGCCGATCCGCCGCATCGGCCACGAGTGTTGGCTGCGCAACATCGCCGTGGCACTCGGCAACGGCGCCAAAACCGCCGCCGTCATCAGTGCGCTGCAAGAGAAGGCAGAACACCCATCAGAACTGGTACGCGAACATGCACAGTGGGCACTGATGCAGCCCTGAGGTAGATCCACTCAATAACTTCTCCGTTCGTGGTGAGCCTGTCAAACCATGAACAGCCCTTCGACAGGCTCAGGGCGAACGGGGGTGTGGTCAATTAGGAGGATATTTCGCAGGTATTCCTAAGCAATAAACTCCAACGTATTTCCATCCGGATCACGGCAGAAGAGCGCCTGCCGCCCAGAACGACTCAGCGTATAGGCGATGCCCGCCTCATCCAGCCGCTGCACCAGCTCATCAAAACCCACCAGCGCCAGCGCCGTGTGTCGGTCACGCCCACCATGCGCAGGTCTCCCCACCACTGGATCAACATTTTCCACCTCCAGCAGATGGATCTGCTGCTCCCCCACCTGCAACCAGGCGCCGGGATAACCCAGATCAGGCCTGTTATTACACTGCTGCAAACCCAATACCCCACAATAGAAGGCCAGCGCCTTATCGGTATTCGTCACCACTACACTGGCGTGCAGGATTGAATTGATCTTAATCATCTGTCTCATCCCGTTGTCGCAATTAAGTGGCTGACATTGTATGTTAAATCCATTCATAAACAGGAGACTGACCATGCTGGGTATATTTCTCGATCGCGATACCGTCGACCGTGGTGACATGGATGTGTCAGTACTCGAAACGCATTTGCCACACTGGCGCTTTTATGGCCTGACGTCAGCGGCAGAGTTGCACCCACGCATTGCCGATGCCGAGGTGGTGATCAGCAGTAAAGTGATGTTGGATGAGGCGGCCTTGGCAGCCGCACCAAAGCTAAAGTTGATCTGTATTGCAGCGACGGGCACCAACAATGTCGATTTGGCGGCGGCGCAGCGGCGCGGCGTAGTTGTTTGTAATGTCCGTGGTTACGCCACTCCATCCGTCGTGCAACACACCCTGGCAGTCATGCTGTCGTTATCGATGCGGCTGGGTAAGTACCGTCGCGCGGTGATGCGGGGTGAGTGGCAACAGAGTCCACACTTCTGCATGCTTGATTACCCTATCCATGAACTGGCAGGTAAAACACTCGGCATCGTCGGTTACGGTGAGCTGGGGCAAGCGGTGGCCAGGGTGGCCGAGGCATTTGGCATGCAGGTATTGATCGGCCAGCGTCCCGGCAGTGATCTGAATCAGACCGTTCGGGCAGAGACTACTCGACTGCCACTGCATGAACTGTTGCCACAAGTGGATGTGCTCAGCCTGCACTGCCCACTCACCCCTGAGACCCACAATCTGATTGGCGCAAAAGAGTTGGCGCTGATGAAACCCACTGCTCTGCTGATCAACACCGCGCGCGGCGGCATTGTCGATGAGGTGGCGCTGGCCAATGCGTTGCGTGACAACCGCCTCGGCGGTGCCGGTATTGACGTACTCACCACCGAACCGCCACGTGATGGCAATCCGCTGCTGGCCGATGATATCCCCAACCTGATCCTCACCCCGCACATCGCCTGGGCCAGTGTGGAGTCACGGCAACGACTGCTGGACCAGATCGGTCTCAACATCGCTGCCTTTCTCAGCGGCGCAGAACGCAACCGGGTCAACTGATGAGAAAACTTTATCTCGCCATCGATCAGGGCGGCCACGCCAGTCGTGCAATTGTTTTTGATCAGCAGGGCAACATCGTCGCTCAGGCTGAGCGTGCCATTCGCACACTCACACCACACACCGATTGGGTGGAGCACGATGCGGAGGAGATGGTCGAGTCTGTTGAAGATGCTATCGGCGCAGTGATTAATCAGCTTGGAGAAAAGAGAGATCAATTAATCAAAGCGGGCATGGCAACACAACGCTCTTCCATCGTCTGCTGGGATAGGCAGACAGGCACAGCGCTCTCCCCCATCATCAGCTGGCAGGATCGCCGCCAGCACCAGTGGTTAAAACAGTTTGCGTCACACAACGAAACAATTCACACCAAGACTGGCCTCTTCCTCTCGCCCCACTACGGCGCCAGCAAACTGCGCTGGTGTCTGGATAATATCGAAGCAGTCGCCACGGCCCAGCGTGAACAGCGGCTCTGCGCTGGACCGCTGGCCAGCTTTCTCGCCTTTCGCCTGCTGCAAGAGAAACCGTTCTGCATCGACCCCGCCAACGCTTCACGCACACTGTTGTGGAGTCTGCACCACAACAACTGGGACGACGAACTCTGCCAGCTCTTTGGTGTACCACAGCAGATCCTGCCGCGCTGCACTCGTACCCAAGAAGCGTTTGGCCATCTGGTGATTGATCAGCTAACCCTGCCACTCACCACCATCACCGGCGACCAGCCCGCCGCACTGTTTGCCTGGGGTGAACCGCAGGGCGATACCACCTACATCAACATCGGTACCGGTGCCTTTATTCAGCGCCCTGTCACTGCGCCGCAACCGAGTGAACGACTGCTCAGCGGCATCGCCTACCTCGACGACAAACTGCGCTATTACACATTGGAAGGTACGGTAAATGGCGCAGCGCGGGCCTTGCAGTGGTTTGCGCAAAAACATCACATAGATAATCTCGAACAGCAGCTGCCCGAGTGGTTAGAAAACAGCGTCGAGCCAGCGCTCTTTATCAATGGTGTGTCGGGGTTGGGATCGCCCTATTGGGTAGCCAATCTGGAGTCGCGTTTTATTGATCACCGCCCCCTGGCCCCCTCCTTGGAGGAGGTGGGATTAAAGGCAGTAGCGATTGTTGAAAGCATCGTCTTTCTCATCAACCGTAATCTCGAAGAGATGGAAAAAAATCTGCCCAGCGCATCAGAGATAAAGGTAAGCGGCGGTCTCGCCAATCTCGATGGACTCTGCCAACGACTTGCTGATCTCAGCGGCAAAAAAATCATCCGCCCCGCGACTACCGAGGCAACGGCACGTGGCCTCGCCTTCCTTATTGCTGGACGACCGGCGGCGTGGTGTGTGGCTGATGAGATACGCTGTTTTGAACCCCAAACCGCCGTTGCGCTACAGCAACGCTATCAACACTGGCAACTACTGTTGCAGCAAGAGATAGAGAAAATTCCCCACGCTTAATTCAATACGCTTCGCGGGGCGGGCATATCACAATTAATCTATTCACCAGCAGCCCTTCGACAGGCCAGGCGAGACCTTATCAAAGACAGCTCTGTACCTGCTGGATGCGACTCTGTGGTCCTGGTGCCACTGGCGAGTGGTTGGCGAAGTAGCTGGCCATGGCATCTATATCAACGGCACCACCAAGTTGATTTGCACCTTGGGTAAAGAGGCTGAAGTTATCTCCGCCAGAGGCAAGAAATGAGTTCATGGTGACACGGTAGTTGGCATTTTTATCGATGGCCACACCATTGAGCATGACCGAACCGTCACAAACATAGTGACCGCCCAGTGGGGTTACGTTTGGCTGAAAGCTGTTTTTGTAAGTGAATCCTTTTGATGGCTGTAGGGTACGGCCACCGTCAGCATATTGGCCAACTGCCCACTGCTGCTCCAGCAGCTCATAAATCTGCTGGCCAGTGAACGTTTTCACCACCAAGCTGTTGCCAAAGGGCTGCACAGTGAAAGACTCACTATAAGTGACATTACCATCACCCTCTCCGGCACTGCTGCTGACATAACTGAAGTCAGCTCGAATGCCGCCACTATTCATGAAGGCGATGACAGCCGCCCCTTTATCCGCTGCTGCGGTGGCCTCCAGCTGGGCATCGGCGATCACATCACCAAGAGAGGATTCGTTGGTACCGTTACGGCTGCGACTCAGATCAGCAGTGATACTGCCCACCACGCGATTGGCAATGGGCTGCACGATGGTATTGTAACGGCTGATGATGTTACTGATCTCTGCCACTGGCTGGATGGGAGTGGCGCTGCCCAAGCTATTGTTACGATCAACCACTCTGTTTTTTGCATTAACCGCTACGACCTGCTTTTTCTGGGTATCAAAGGTCAAATCGATGCTGGTGAGTAATCGGCCATAGGAGCCGGCGCTGGTAACCGCGATATCACGCCCGCTGCTGTTGGGCAGTTTGCAGTTGTAAGCTTGATGGGTATGGCCTGAGACAACTAGATCCACCACATCGTCCAGACGACTGACAATATCGACGATAGGGCCGGAGACACCATTACAACCATTAATGCTGCCGGGGGCGTAACCGCCCTCATGCAACAGCACCACCACTGCATCGATGCCACCACGCTTTAGTTGGCTGGCGAGTGCGTTGACGGTATCTGCCTCGTCACGAAACTCCAATCCAGTGATACCGGCGGGGGTGACAATCGACGGTGTCCCTTCCAGCGTCATGCCAACAAAGGCTATACGGTTGCCCTTGAAACTCTTTACGCCGTAACTGGGGAAGAGTGTTTTGCCACTAACACTATCCACCACATTGGCGGCGAGAAATTCAAACTCAGCCCCTTTAAAAGGATAGCCTGTGCCGACCAGCTCCCCCTGACAGGAGTTGCTGTCGGTGGGATGACAACCGCCTTTTTGTAACCGCAACAGCTCATCCCGTCCTTCGTCGAACTCATGATTACCGACGGCATTGAATTCCAGCCCAAGGCGGTTCATGGTTTCAATGGTGGGTTCGTCGTGGAACAGTGCGGAGTTGAGCGGACTAGCACCAATCAGATCACCCGCTGAGACCACCACGTTATTAGGTGCCTCGGCCTGGAGCTGCTGTACCAGCCCGGCCAGGTAGTCCACACCACCCGCTGCTATGTTATTAGGAAGAGCATCGCTGCTACTACGGAATGTAAGATTGGTACCGTCGATGTTACCGTGAAAATCGTTGAAGGCGATGATGCGCACCTGCATGCGTTTGCCAACATCGGAACGTGCTGCAGCCTGTACCAGCTGTGCGGCGTCACGTTTGCTAATGAGTTCTTGTTTTGCCCAGTGAGTAGCAAGTTGGTGGACTGTTTTAACAAACTCTCCATGGTTGCCGTAGTTGGCCCCTTCGGCACTGGTATCCACAATAAGGTCATTGATACAGCTGCCGGCGACTGATCTATTGGCAACCATTGTTGATATCTGCCCGTCACCCTCACCAATAACAACAGCACCGCTACAGGCCGACTGAGCCACTGCGGGGGTGGCAATGATAAGGCAGATGGCGGCAGCTAAAGCGTTTAGTGCAGAGCGCATAAGATTCTCCTGAATCAAATTGAGATAATGAGATGAGCTTACGGTTGTGATGTTTCAGCTTGATGCTATGACTGTTTCAAGTCGGTGAATTTTTATTGTTCCTCTCTGCCAGATGAAAAAGGGGAGCCGGGCATTCACCCAGCTCCCTTTTTATTACCGCCTGCCAAGAGACCAGATGGGTTACTTTAACTCCATACAGCTGGCGTAGTAGCTGACAGTAGCGGGCCAGTCGGAAAAGATACCGCGCACTTTTACCTGGCGCGCCAGCACATCCAGGGCCTTGTACATGTCGCTATCCTTTTTAATCGCCTTGCCTTCTGGATCAAACATGTAATACCAACCGCCTTGCGCGGCGCCCTGGCGTAGATCGGCACGTTCAAAGGTCCAGGTGATGATCTCCAGTCCGGCCTTTTTGATATCCAGCGCATACTCAGAGGGGACCACTTCGTTATTACCGTCTACCGCCAACAGTGCCCAGATGGGGGGGGCGATGATCTTTACACCCTCTTTTTTCAACTGCTTCAATGCTTCAAATGTCAGCGGTGCAACGGGCGGTGTTGCCGTAGGATCAATGCTGTCCAAATAAACGGCCTGTTGGCCAAAGGCGGGTTCATTTTTGATCCAGTAGAGGATGTCCGCTTTGTTGAATGACTGCATAAAGGCATCTTCTGGCGCTACACCGGCCTCTTTAAGTGTGTCGATAAACTTTTGGGCGTAGCCCGCCTGACCGCCAAAGATGGAGTTGAGGCGCTCTGGATGATCGGCACTTTTTAGCTCTGGGGTATGTTTGACGCCCAGCGCTTTATTAAGCGCGATGCTCTCTTTGAAGGTGACTACCTTGGCACGACCGGTATAAAGGTCAGTACGCCATTTTGCTGTGCCACCCAGATAACCTGCGGCAGTGGTAGCAGTGGGATTGCTTGAGTCCATCTTTGCCTCCAGTGATGTAAACTCTGCCAGAGTCAGGTCACTGGTACAGCACTGTGCTTGTGGACTCTGTCCCGGTCCCATCCAGGGCACGCTGCATTTGTTATTGAGTTCAGTGGCGACGATGTTGGTGGTGGTATGCAGGTCACACTCACTGTGACGGCAGACCAGCTCGCCGTCACCGGTAAAGGTGACATCACACTCAACGATGCCGGCACCCATGCGGGCAGCCGCGTTATATGAGACATCGGAGTGTTCTGGAAACTGCATGGCGGCGCCACGATGGCCA
The DNA here is from genome assembly GCA_947085765.1 of uncultured Chromatiaceae bacterium. GTDB lineage: Bacteria > Pseudomonadota > Gammaproteobacteria > Tenderiales > Tenderiaceae > JAKFXL01. Next base: position 9,324 of record CAMTXZ010000027.1, read on the forward strand.
ATCGAGAAATCGGTACGGTAGAACGGGCCACTCTCACACTGCATCAAACGATCCTTGAGTTTGCCTTCATCCATGCCCTGTACCAGATAAAAAGGGCGTGGACCAAGCTGTATGCTCTGTTTAGCACTCTTTAATATTTTTTTATCTATCTCTTTATCATCGTCCGCAACGGCTGAATTAGCGCCTGCAAACAGTGTGGCCATCAGTATGAGGGCGGGGAATTTTGCAATATTCTTAACCACGATCTATCTCCCTTTATATATTTGAGTGCAATTACGTTTAATGATATTGAATCGGTGAAGCGTCACGATCCAGAACCTGATGTAACTACCGCTGTATGTCAGATCGATGATGGTTTGATTATGTATCGATGAATTATCGGGTGGTGATTTAGTCGTGAGGGGTATGGCCTGGTGCACCCAGCGCCTGTTTCAACCATGCCATGCCCGGTGCCGTCTCCATGTCACCGACATCACTGAAATCAACCAGTTGATAATCGGCCAGTTGGCTGTCGCTGATAGCCGTGGTGCTATCTTTGTCAGTGATAAAGGCTTGCAGTTCGGTGACGCTCTGATGGTCCGGGTAAGTATGTGTCACGCGGGTGGCAAGTTGTAACTCAGGCACCCAGACAACCTCTAGTTGTTTATTCGCTGATATCCCGCTGTATACCGTCGCCTTATGGCCCAACACCTCTGTTTCACCGGAAGCGGTCAGCTCTTTCAATTCGGCAGGGGTAACAATGCTGGCAAGTTTGTCCCACGAACGTTTTTGATTGATGAGCTTCAGATCGGTGGGATTGTATTCAATGCCACGCTGATGGGATGGCTCCAGATAGGTGTAGCTGATACGCCCTTTGGCATCTTGTCTCCATATCTCACCCAAGGCATTGGCGCTGTCTCTAATCTCTATGCGATCAGCGTTGCGCCAAAAATACCATTGCCGTGACTCCGGCGTTTTGCAGGGGGTGGCGCAGACGGTGGTAGTGTAACGGACGGAGACATCGACGGGGCCGGTAGCGGCCTGTGCTGTGCCGCCAACAGCCAGTAGCAGACCGGTAATGAGCGTGGTGCGTTGTAACATATATGACTCCTTGCTAATGACATTGAGAAGGGAGACCCGTTGGGCCTCCCTACACGTTTGCCGGTGTCTCGACCGGCGGCAACCTGTTCAATAGATCAATCGTCAGTTTTATTACGTTTTTTGTCGTTCAGTTTGAGTGCGTCATTCATTACATGGAAGATGTAGTTCTGCTCACGCACACCATGGAACAGATGTGCCTTAGGTCCGCTGGCGAAAATGGCGACATCCTCGCCCGCATGGGTCTCTGAAGAGAGCGGTACCAGCGCTTCCTGGTGAAACCCTTGGTCGGTAGTATCCACATGGGTCAGGTCAGCGACGCGTCCGGCCTGAATTGGCTCACCGTAAACGGTATCACCGCCCACCGGCAGCATGTGGTAACCAGCGCCATTGGCGTAAGAGAGCGTGGTATAGGGCAGGCCATCCGCTGCCTTGCTATAACCACTCTTACCTGGGGCAACTACTTTGCCAAGAATCGGATTACCCCGTTTGGGATAGCCGGCCATGGTAAAGACATGACTATGGTCGGCCGTCACAACGATCAAGGTATCCTTGGGATCGGTATTGGCCATGGCAACCTTAACCGCCTCAGACATCGCGATGGTATCGGTCAGCGCACGGTAAGCGTTGCCGGCATGGTGGCCGTGGTCGATACGCCCCCCTTCCACCATCAGGAAAAAACCTTTGTCATTGTTTTTCAAAATGCCAATCGCCTTGTCAGTCATCTCGGCCAGCGACGGCTCACCTGCACCATCATTGGCACGATCAGCCTCATACTGCATGTGCGAATTTTCAAACAGTCCCAACAGGTGTGTGGTGGTGGCGGGGTTAATGGCATCAAACTGAGCCTTATTCCATACATAGGCGCCGCCAAATTTGCTCTGCCACTCAGCAGTCAGGTTACGACCATCTTTACGTTTCCCATTTGCCCCATATTCAGGATCAGTCACCGTGTTGGGCATGAAGTTGGTACGGCCACCACCCAGCGCGACCTCCAATCCGTTGCCGATGCCATTGGCGCCAAAATTATCAATAAGCTGTGCGGCAATATCTTTTACCGTGGCGCCTGCTGGCAGATTGCTATCGGCCTCCCAGTCACGTTCAGAGGTATGGGCATAGGTGGCGGCCGGTGTGGCGTGGGTAATGCGGGCGGTTGAGATCACACCAGTGGAGAGTCCACCAGCTTCGGCCAGCTCCAGAATGGTAGTCAGCTTATTGGCCTGAATAACGGAGTTTTGTAGCTCCCGACGATCAACACTCTGGTTAATCGACAGCACGCCATCATTGGTCTTAACACCAGTCACCATGGCCGTCATGGTTGGCGCAGAGTCGGGGGTCTGCTGATTGGCGGAGTAGGTCTTGGAGAGTGCCAGATAGGGCAGCTCTTCAAAGGCTAATGAGTTTTTCTCACCATCCACGCCGCGCATCTGACCATCCAGAATACGGGCGGCGGTGACTGTG
>CAMTXZ010000028.1:0-31695 GCA_947085765.1 uncultured Chromatiaceae bacterium
TGGGCGGGGTGTTCGGTTATCTGGTGGGCATGTTTGCCTTTGAACTCGTAGAACCTTGGCTGCATCAGTTTGGTTACTGGGATCGGTTTCAATCCGCCATAGAGTGGTTCACCAAGTGGGGGTTCTGGGTGGTGCTGTTGGCGGGCTTCTCACCTATTCCTTATAAGGTCTTCACCATTGCCTCTGGCGCAGTTGGTATGGCGTTTGTCCCTTTTGTGCTGGCCTCCATTGTAGGACGCGGCGGCCGCTTTTTTCTGGTGGCGGGCCTGATCTGGTGGGGAGGGGAGCGGATGAACAATCTATTGCGCCGCTATATTGACCGCCTGGGGTGGCTGTTTGTCATTTTGGCTCTTGTGCTTTATCTTGTTGTGACAGTTAAATAACTACGAGTAGTTCCAACCCCCTGTGTTGATGTACAAACGGCTGAAAGCAAACGCCATTCCAGGCTCGTTGATTGGGCTGGTACTTCTATGCGCGGGTTGTGGCAGTCACGTCTATCATCAAGTCCGTCCGGACGATACCCTCTACTCCATCGGTTGGCGTTACGGCCAGGATTACCGTCAGATCGCCTCCTGGAACGGCATTGCATCGCCCTATGTGATTCATCAGGGGGATTGGTTGCGTGTGGCGCCACCGCGTAACCAGGCAGTGGTACGTTCGCTGACAACGGTAGATCCCCCCAAAAGTGTTTACGTTACGCCATCTGCTCCTGCCACTGTGGTGGCAACACCTAAACAACACATACAGGTAAAGCCTGAACCTATCTCGCGTGATGAAGTGACATGGTTGTGGCCAGCTAAAGGACGTGTGGTTGAAAAGTTTAATCTCAACTCTCCCGCCAACCAGGGTATAGACATCAGCGCACCATTAGGCGCGCCTGTCTACGCCGCCGCTGCTGGCAAGGTGGTTTATAGCGGCAATGGTCTGAAGGGTTACGGTAATCTTGTGATCATTAAACACAATGATAAGTATCTGAGTGCCTATGGCCACAATCAACGGATTCTGGTGACAGAGGGGGCGATGGTAGCCCAAGGTGACGTGATTGCCCGTGTTGGCGATAGTGAGGCGGAACGGGTGCAACTCCATTTCCAGATTCGCATCGATGGCAAGCCTGTTGACCCACTCCATTATCTTCCGTAAATTGATTTATAGTCTGCTGCGGCGACTGTTTAACAAGAGGTTAAACTTTAGAGGTTAAGGTGTATTTGGGTAGTCTGTAGAGTCCTAAACAAATGAGTCATATATGGATGGGGAGTCTTAGTTGTGGGTAATAATACGCAAGATAAAGATAGTCATGGAATGACTGCTGATAGTGGCGAAGATGTAAATGAGATCAATAGAGAATCTCTGGCTGATGATGACGCGGATGAAGATGAGCTTCATGCAGCCGTCGATCTTGAATCAGATAAGACTGCGAAGGCCGCAGTCGATGAGAAGGCCTCATGGCACACAATGGAAACTAGCATTGATGCCACCCGCATATACCTTAATGAAATAGGTTTTTCACCCTTGCTCTCTGCCGAAGAGGAGGTTCACTTTTCCCGCCTAGCGCTAAAGGGTGACGAGGCAGCGCGCAAACGCATGATCGAAAGCAATCTGCGACTCGTGGTGAAGATCGCACGCTACTACATGAATCGTGGTCTCGCATTTCTGGATCTGATTGAAGAGGGCAACCTTGGTTTGATCCACTCGGTCGAAAAATTTGACCCTGAACTCGGCTACCGATTTTCTACCTACGCCACCTGGTGGATTCGTCAGACAATCGAACGTGCGCTGATGAACCAAACACGCACCATCCGCCTGCCGGTTCATGTTGTTAAGCAGATTAATAGCTATCAGAAAACGGCTCGTCGTCTGGCTCAGAGTATGGATCATGAGCCGAGTCCGGAAGAGGTGGCTGCCAAGTTGGATCTGCCACTTAAGGATGTGCAGAACATTCTCGGCCTTAGCGAGCAGCTCTCAATGCTGGATACCTCTAATCTGGATAAGGATAAGTTACTCCAGGAGGTCATTGCCGACGAGCGTCAGTCCGACCCTTCCACACTATTGCAGACGGAAGAGGTTCATATCTGTCTCACCGAATGGTTATCACAGCTCAATGAAAAACAGCGCCAGGTAGTGGAACAGCGTTTTGGCCTCAACGGTGACGATGCCGCCACTCTCGAAGAGGTCGGTGCGCGTATTGGCGTTACCCGCGAACGGGTCCGTCAGATTCAGGTTGAAGCGCTAAAAAAATTACGTAAGATCATGGAGACGGAAGGGGTTTCCGGCGAACAGTTACTCGGATGATCTCTGTTTGGGGCGCGCCAATTGTTCAGGCGCGCCCCTTTTCTATACCGCAAGGCCAACACTGGATCGTGCGCCTGGAAGGGCGCGAATCAAACTCTTAAGCGACATAACAGAGGCGTAGAGTGAGATGAAAATTGCCATTTGTAGTGCTCAATCTTATGATCGTGAATTTTTAATAGCGGCCAATGCCAACTTCAATCATGAACTGGTATTTTTCGATGCACACTTGTCTGAAGAGACAGTGCAGCTCTTCAGCGGCTTTTCCGTCGTCTGTGTATTTGTAAATGACATTTTAAATGATAGTGTGCTGCAAACCATGGCTAGCCATGGCTTGCGTCTGATCGCACTACGTTGCGCGGGTTTTAACAATGTTGATATACCCGCAGCAGAAAAACATGGAATCCGGGTAGTGCGTGTGCCCGGCTATTCGCCGAACTCGGTGGCCGAACATACACTGGCACTGATGCTTACACTCAATCGAAAAACACATCGCGCCTTTAATCGCATCCGTGATGGAAATTTTTCCCTCGAAGGGTTGCTGGGTTTTGAATTACATAGCCAAACTGTCGGCATCATCGGCACCGGACGTATCGGCCAGGCAGTAGCGCAAATTCTGGCTGGATTCGGTTGCCGCCTGTTGGCCTATGATGTGGCTCCAGACGATCAATGTAAGGCGTTGGGAGTCAATTACGTAGAGCTTGCCGAACTCTATCGCCAGAGCGATATCATTACACTGCATTGCCCACTCAACCAACAGACCCATCACCTGATTGACGCCACTGCGTTGAGTCAGATGAAACGTGGTGTCATGCTCATCAATACCAGTCGTGGTGGTGTGGTGGATACAAGCGCACTGGTCGCCGCACTTAAATCCGGTCACATCGGATATCTTGGACTGGATGTATATGAACAGGAAGGCGATCTCTTCTTCCATGATCTATCGAATCAGGTGATACAGGATGATGTCTTTCAACGCTTGCTGACATTCCCTAATGTGCTGATCACCGGGCATCAGGGGTTTTTCACCCGAGAGGCAATGTCAAATATTGCCCAAACCACATTGCAAAACATCAGCCTGTTTGAAGAGACAGGGCAGTATCAAAATGAAGTGACCATGGCATTGATTAACTGAAAGCAGCCGTGACTGCTGCTGTGAATATAGATACATGGAGTTTTTCATATAACGTTTTGATCACTTGAACAGCCTCAGCATCATATGCCAGTCTACATTGTGCAGGTTTTGTTCTGTTGTTGAATTAGATAGACGTTGGTCTGTTCTGTAAAAATCAAGCGACAGTATTGTAATTCTGGCTCGATTTCCCCCGGGCTTATATGCTCTTTTGTGGAGAGTCATACACCTCCTCACTATTGATCAGCGCATGTATAATCACGTGAAGGCATGAGAGTAATAAAACTTATGGTGAAGCGTGAACGTTATCCGGGGAATTAAATACTCGATACTCATCATGGCACTACTCCTCAGCGGTTGCGCGCCAATCCCGGTGCGCCATGACCCATGGTCCAGTCCAGACAAGGCCCTTCATTTTGGCGCCTCTGCTGTGATTGCTGCTGCCGCGGCACAGAGTGCCAAGAACCATGAGCATAGCGACTGCAAGGCATTTCGTATTGGTTTTGTCATGTCGTCTGGAGTGGGCGTCGCAAAGGAGCTTGCTGATGAAAATATTCGTCATGTGGGCTGGAGCTGGCGCGATCTGGTAATGGATGTTCTTGGGGCAGCGGCAGGGAGCTGGATTGTGGCACCCTGCCGGTAGTCAACCCATGCTGATCGCCCCCAGAGATTACACGCACTGACTATGTGCGTATGAATGAAACGCTATAGCGGCGATATACAATATCAATTCGTAATTCCCGACTACTAGAGTCAATAATCCCTGCTGATGTTCAATGAGGCGGGAGAGCAACATGGAGTCTGATGATGCGGCCAGACCGCAAGAAGATGGTAATAACAATATTCCGCTGTTGCCTGAGCAAGATGATGTCAGAGAGAGTAGGCATGAGTATCAGCTACCCCTTTCAAATCAAAAACGTCGACTCTCCCTGCTGCTGAGATCGTTGTGGGGGAGGGGTTTTACCCTCGAGGAGCTACCCGATGCCAGGCAGTCGCAACTACGCCACGGGGTGCTCTGTCTTCCGGCGCATATTTATTGCAGCGATGATGTCCATGGCATCGCCCTCTATCGCGCCATGGCGCTCCATATGGCAGCCCATCTCACCTATACCCAAAACTGGTCGCATCGCGACACCGACTTCACCCCCATGCAGCGATATCTGATCGAGATGGTGGAGGATGCCCGGGTAGAGCAGAACATCATTCATTACTATCCCGGATTTAAAAAGCTTTGGTCTCACTTCATCAGTGCATCCAGCACGCATCCCATCACCCACTCAATAGAACCCCTGCTCAAACAGATTACCCAAACCCTGCTCAACAAAAACAGCAAAATAGATGATGAAGAGATCTCGGCATGGGCGACAAGATTTCATCAGTCGATCATCTTCAATCGCAACAACTCATCGCTCTCTGTGCAGTTAGGAATAGAACTGCACAACATCCTGGTAGCGCGCAAAGCACTGCATGGCATCGAACTGAAAAAACTTCCGCGTCTTCCTTATCGGGATGATGGTTTTTTTTGTGGGGGAGGGGAGTAGGGCGTAACAGGTAAAATGTATTGCGTCGGATGAGCTAGAACTGGGAACACGAGCGATGCGCTTTTTGCCTCAGCTTATCCTATGGATCTGCTCCTTGTATGTAGGTTGGGAAGAGCGGTTTTTGCGAGGCCCAACAGCGGAGTATCTATTGGTTCCAGCTGTTGGGCTTCATTTCATTCAGCCCAACCTACGAGCTCCGGCGGGTTGAGAATGGATAAGGCAGAGTAGCAGAACTTATTAAACCGTGGTCTGTCCCGAATGGCACTCCAGATTAGGCAACTCTTTAATCATCTGGGCAAACATCGGCCACGCCGACTAGAACCGCCACGAAGCCGCCATCACATAGGCAACCAGCTTGCTATCAAGCCGCGCGACAAACAGCCCCTGCTCATCATTGATCAGATCCGTCAGCTGCTCCCTGGTAAAGGCAGTCGTCACAAAACCATCCTTCTTATCCTCATCAAGAATGTAATCGATCTGGTATCGATAGTGAAGCGCCAGCACATCATCAATGTCTGCTAACTCAGCTATTGTTAACTTCATTTGATATGTCCTGCTATTGATGTTTGATGATGCAGAAAAATTTCTTTCTGAAATAGGATGTGTCAAACAAGCTCGTAGGTCCGATTAGCGCAACGTAATCGGACCTGCGAGCTCGGCTAATGCGACAGAACCACAAACACGTCCTTAGCCAGCTAAGTTGACAGTACCGGCCGGGTAGCCCCTACCTGCCATGACCCTCCCCGACGTCTTTCTCCAAGTCTGCCAATACTTTTGCGTAAAGTGACCAACAGGGAATCGGCATCTTATGCACCAGTTTCGGTGAGCCTCCGCGTGGGGCACCCTGATAATGCCATTCAATTCTTCTGGGTTCCTTAAGGTGGACTTTGTATTCTCCAGTCCAGAGAACGAGTCCATTCTGTATGGGTTGGTCGCTACCAACGGCGAGGGTTCCGTCTACACACGGCCACAAACTTCTCACGTTAAACCCGTCTTCCCAACCCGTCTTGAACGTAATCCACGCGGGGCTGCTGGGGTTGCCATTTTTGCGTTCTATGGACGCCTTTATGACCGAGGCATGCGTAGCACACGCGAGGCCCTCCGTTCCGAATACCCATAAAAAGTGCGGATCGACTTCGATACCTTTGTATTCGCCCCATGGAGATGGCACATCTCTCCAATCGTTATTAAACTCGACCCAGATGTTTCCGTTACCGCTATATCCTCCATAAATGAGCTCGTACACGCCGGGGGATACTCCTGCCGCGTCAGCATCATCGGGCAAAGATCGTGCGGCATCGTATATCAGAGCACGAATATGCCGAAGCCCGCCTGCGGTAGGAGGCTCCCAGTTAACTCTTTCGACCTTGTTGTTGGAGTCAACCAAGTGAATATTCACATAGTGATTATTTCCCGAGTGTGCCGTGTAAACTCTGAGCGTTGTTGGGTCAGCCACGTCCGGGAACGCCCATACGTTGACACAGTCAAGAAATCGCCTTGTCCCTTGTCCTTGTAGGCTGGAATAATCATGACCGTCTGTCATCAACGGCTGGCCGTCGTAAAGATCGCCCGTAAACGAATCCACCTGATGGCGCACTATCATTTTTGGTTTATGCACCCACGCAATCAGGTCGTATCGTGGGGTCGGTGATCCCAATTGTGCCCTGGGCAGGTGAATTGAGAAGTTCTCCATCCAACTGGTGTTTTTCTTGTAATCCCACGGGATATTACCTTTTCGCCCGAGAGCAACGTAAAGTACATTGCCAAAATTCGCCCAGGCCTGCATCATCACGTACATCCCCCGCTCTTGAGCTGCGGGCTTGATTAATCGCAGGTATTTCAAGAAGAGTTCCTGACGAGCTGGGAGGTACACCAGCATTTCCCCCTTCTCAACCCCTTGTTTAGTGGATGGCTTCGCAACGGTTAGTACAGCGCATCGCACCAACTGGAGCCATACCATGCATGTTTTCTCCAACACTTGGTCCCAGTGGGGTACCGACTGCTTATCCTCTTGCGTTAGCCACTGCCATGCGTCGTCAATTGCTTTAATTTCCGTTCCGTGCTGCAAATTAAGCGGTTTGTAATTAGTGCTGTGGTTCTGGATGGTGTCGCTTAAAACCCAAATTTGATCCGCGGCGGTACCGAGAGCACGCAATTTCTCGTCGGCCAGGAATTTATTAAGAAGTTCTTCAATTTGATCCTTCAGATTTGGGGGCTTCGGGAGGAACTCGGCTAGGATCATTGAGATCATGCCAGTCAGCGCTGAAAATACGGGGCCCAAAGGTCCTAGCAGCGGTCCCGCCATAGCTACAATTCCGGCGAAGATATCTAACGACGCGATGCTTATGGCAATTGGGTCGCCGTCTTTACCCAGTTTTATCACGTCGATCACGCCCCTCGTCAGACTGGGCAGCCCCTTATTAAAAGCATCCGCATACTCCTTGGCTTTGTCCGGTTCTTTTTTTATCGCCGCGAGTATCTTTTCCCGTTCACCCTTTGCAATGAGGTGATTGATTTCCAAGAGATCCAGTTGGTCCGAGATGAGTTCCAGTTGGTTTTGTAAGGGCATATAACAGATTCCTTTATTTATTTATTAACTAATTATTTAGCGGTTCCTGAGTGTATAAATGATACTAAATGCAGTTCTGTCACATTAGCTCAGCGCCATCAAAATTTAGCTTATCCTGAACGCATATAAATGGATAAATATTAAATAGCGTAATAGGCAGAATCTGCCTATTACATCCACTTGTTTCATTTCAGACACTATGACAAGTTGCCAGATGGCGGTCAATGGTGAGGTTTCAATGGCGGGGCGTTACCCCATTCTTGAAGCTTTGACATGCTATACAGAAAACATATAAACCCAGCTAAGGGTGTGATGGAGTGGGTCAGCGCAACAAGCATTACATTAAGAGACGATTACATTAGCCATTACTGCTATATGCCTTGCTCAACGTTTCAGAAACAAAATCAGCCCTGGAAGCAGAGTTATTCTCACATCCATTCTGTTCACACCAGGCAAAAAACTCATCCGGCACTATCTGGCACTCAACTGCGCGAACACCGGAGCGCATGAATTCACTGCGGGCTTTGACGGCGGCTGCTTTCCATTTTTTAAATGACGCTTCGAAACACTCGGGGTCTGTTGCTGTGGCCTTGACCTGTGCCCAAGTCTCTTCTGTGTACCAGGTGACGCCGATGATGAGCAGCTGGCTGCGGTTTCTGGCTTTGAGGCGTTGATGGAGATTGGCTTTTTTCACTTGGATTCAACCAATAAGTGCATAACTTGAACAGAGTAGAAGAAAAGGTCAGTCACCTGTAGTCTGATCGTTTTTTCTCCGGCAAGAGATGCGACGAATATGAGCTACGAGCAACTGACCTACGAACAACGATGCCAGAGAGCCTGCCCCACGAAGTGCTTTGGGTATTTATGCGCTAAAGAAAAGCGATATGAGTCAACAATATATTGCTGACACTATTGGTGTTAGTCAGCCAACAATTAGTCGAGAGCTCAGACGCAATACCGGTGATCGCGGCTATCGTTTCAAACAAGCCCAAAAAATGAGCGAAGACCGCCGCATGCAAGCGATTAAGGCCCTCAAAATGACGCCCGAGATGATTCATCTTGTTGAGTCAAAACTGCGGCTGAAGTGGAGTCCAGAACAAATATCGGGTTGGCTGCTGGAAGAGCGGGAAGAAATGCTTAGCCACGAAACAATTTATTTGCATATCTGGGCAGACAAGGCCTCTGGTGGCGACTTATTTAACTTGCTTCGCCGCAAAGGCAAAGCCTACCAGCCCCGCAGCAAAGACCAGGCAGGACGCGGCCATATAAAGAATCGCGTCAGCATCGATGAGCGCCCAACAATTGTTGATGAAAAGGGGCGTGTGGGTGATTGGGAGATCGATCTTGTGATTGGTAAAGGTCACAGTGGCGCTCTGGTGACCATTGTTGAGCGTGCAACAAGTTTCACCGTATCAATGCGCATTAATGATAAATCAGCACATACGGTGACCATGGCAACGATCGCCTTGTTAGCGCCCTTCAAAGACATGGTGTTAACCATCACTGCCGATAATGGCAAAGAGTTCGCATACCATGAGCTGATAACTCATGCGCTGGGTGCGCAGGTCTACTTCGCCGGCCCTTACAGCTTTTGGCAGCGTGGATTGAATGAAAACACCAATGGCCTTTTACGACAATACTGGCCGAAAAGTACGGACTTCAAAAAAGTCTCGGCGAATGATGTGTCTGCCGTTATCATTGAGCTTAACGATCGACCAAGAAAAAAACTAGGGTATAAAACGCCGGCTAAATTAGTGGCGAAACATATGGCTGCGATTGCAGCTTAGGTGGTTATGCACTTCGGGGTTGAATCTGCCACTCAAAGAACATAACCGGTAATGAACCCCGAAGTGGGATGTCAAATACCCCACTTTGGGACTTTCCTTTTTATAAATTTATACCCGGTTCCAGTATGGATTACAAAGTTAGTTCCGTAGGGTGCGCTGTGCGCACGCTGCACATGCGTAAGTGATCCCTGATGGATCTACCGCGTGCGCAGAGCGCACCCTACAATTTGTTCATGCAGTTACAGTTGCGTGATCATGCCAGCAACCCCAGCACCTTCTCCATCGCCACAATCCGTTCTTCCGTCTCAACCATCGGCATGATGATGCGCAATTTATCCTGGCCATCGAGCTTGTAGGTTTTGTTCTGTTTTTGGATGAGGTCGATGATCTTGATGGGGTCGATATTGGTTTGTGCTGCAAATATCAGACGGCCACCTTGTGGTCCGGCTTCGATCTTTTTGATGCCGAGCGGTTGGGCTTTGAGTTTTAGTTCGGTGACACGCACTAGGTTTTTGAGTGCATCGGGCAGCAGGCCGAAGCGGTCGATCATCTCGACTTGCAGTTCGCGCAGTTCGTCGTCGTTGGCGGCGTTGGCGATGCGCTTGTACATCACTAGGCGGGTATGGACGTCGGGCAGGTAATCGGCGGGAATGAGGGCCGGGATTTTGAGATCGATCTCGGCGTGTTGCTCCAGCGGTTGGTCGAGGTTGGGTACTTTGCCGGCCTTGAGTGCCTTGACGGCGCGTTCCAGCAGTTCGCTGTACATGGTGAAACCGACCTCTTGTATCTGGCCGCTCTGTTCGTCGCCGAGTAGTTCACCGGCGCCGCGAATTTCCAGGTCGTGTGTTGCGAGTGTGAAACCTGCGCCCAATCCTTCGAGTGATTCAATCGCCTCCATGCGTTTGACGGCATCGGTGGTCATGCTGCGCTGGGGCGGCACGACAAGATAGGCGTAGGCTTGATGGTATGAACGCCCGACACGGCCGCGCAGTTGGTAGAGCTGGGCGAGGCCGAGTTTGTCGGCGCGGTTCATGATGATGGTATTAGCGGTGGGCACGTCGATGCCAGTCTCGATAATCGTGGTGCAGACCAGGATGTTGTGACGCTGGTGGTAGAAGTCGAGCATCACCTGTTCCAGGTCGCGTTCACGCATCTGACCATGGGCGACAACAATACGCGCCTCGGGGATCAGCTCGCGCAGTTCGTTGGCCTTTTTCTCGATGGTATCTACTTCGTTGTGCAGGAAGTAGACCTGGCCACCACGTTTGATTTCGCGCAGACACGCCTCGCGTACCAGGTTGATGTCCCACTGGCGGACAAACGTTTTGATGGCGAGGCGTTTCATCGGCGCGGTGGCGATGATGGAGAGGTCGCGCATCTCGGAGAGCGCCATGTTGAGGGTGCGCGGGATCGGTGTGGCGGTGAGTGTGAGGATGTCGACCTCGGCGCGCAACGATTTGAGCCGCTCCTTTTGGCGCACACCAAAGCGGTGCTCTTCGTCGAGGATGACAAGGCCGAGTTCGGTGAACTTGACGTTGCTCTGTAGCAGTTTGTGGGTGCCGATGATGATGTCGACCTTGCCATCGGCGAGTGCGGCGAGCACTTCGTTCTGTTCCTTTTGTGAACGGAAACGCGACAGCACTTCGATGCGCATCGGCCAGTCGGCAAAGCGGTCGCGGAAGTTCTGGTAGTGCTGTTGTGCCAGCAGTGTTGTTGGCACCAGCACCGCTACCTGTTTGCCGCCGTGTACGGCGAGGAAGGTGGCGCGCATCGCGACTTCGGTTTTACCAAAACCAACATCGCCGCAGATCAGGCGGTCCATCGGTTTGTCGCTGACCATATCTTTGATGACGTTGTGGATCGCCTCTTCCTGATCGGGCGTCTCTTCAAAGGGGAAGGCGGCGGCGAAGGTGCGGTAGTGTTCATCCGGTTCGGCGTAGGCGTGGCCCCGGCGGGCGGCGCGGCGGGCGTAGATGTCGAGCAGTTCAGCCGCGACGTCGTGGGCCCGTTCGGCGGCTTTGCGTTTGACCTTCTGCCAGTGGTCGCTGCCGAGTTTGTGCAGCGGTGCACTCTCTGGTGCGGTGCCGGTGAAGCGGCTGATCAGGTGTAGTGACGAGACGGGCACATAGAGTTTGTCGCCACCGGCGTATTCAAGCGCCAGAAATTCGGTGGTCAGGCCGCCGATGTCGAGGCTTTGCAGACCGAGGTAGCGGCCGACGCCGTGGTCTTCGTGCACGACCGGGCTGCCGGGCATTAGCTCGGTGAGACTGCGGACGATGGCGTCATCATCACGCTTGGTGATCTTGCGGCGGCGGCGCTGCATGACGGTGTCGCCAAACAGTTGTGGTTCGCTGATGATGGCGATGGCGGACGAATGCGCCGACTCAGGCAGCAGCAACCCCTTTTCCAGCGGCGCGATGGTGATGCCGATGCGGGCGGCATCGTCATCTAAAAAGCTGAGCCAGTCGGGATAGGCACGCGGGTAGATTTCGTCGCGTTTGAGCAGCTCTAGCAGCGCTTCGCGGCGACCGCTGGTCTCGGCGGCAAAGAGGATGCGGCCGTTGAAGCCGTTGATGAATTCGCGCAGCGCCGCCAATGGTTGTGGGGCGCGGGCATTGACGCTGACCAGCGGCGCCATCTGGGTGGCGAAGTTGTAGACGCCGGGCGCCTCTTCAAGCTCGAAGTGGTGGCAGTCGATGCGCGGGAAGGTTTCGATGCGGCTGAGCAGTTCACTGCTGTTGATGAAGACCCGTGACGGCGCCAGGATCGGCCGCTGTTTGTCGTAGCGGCGTTGCTCGTAGCGCTCTTCGGCCTCGTGCCAGAAGGCGCTGGCGGCCTCGGCGATTCCCTCTTCCAATACCACCACGGTGTTTTTGGGCAGGTAGTCAAAGAGGGTGGTGGTCTGTTCAAAAAAGAGTGGCAGGTAGTATTCGATGCCGGGGGCGGCGATCCCTTCGGTGACATCCTTATATATGTTGGAGCGGGCCGGGTCACCCTCGAACTCGGCGCGGTAGGCCTGGCGGAACTGGGTGATCGCCTCTTTGGTGAGGGGAAACTCGCGCGCGGGCAAGAGTCGCACATTGGCGACACTTTCCTTGGAGAGCTGGGTTTCGGGATCAAAACTGCGTATCGTCTCGATCTCGTCGTCGAACAGGTCGATGCGGTAGGGGATTTTGCTGCCCATGGGGAACAGGTCGACCAGTGCGCCACGTACCGCAAACTCGCCATGTTCCATTACCTGCGAGACGCAGCGGTAGCCGCTGCGCTCCAGCCGCATGCGCAGCGCTTCGATGTTGAGTTTGTCGCCAATGTCGAGAAGCAGGCTATGGGCTTCGATATACTCGCGCGGCGCCAGCCGGTTCATGGCGGTGGCAGCGGGGATTATCAGCACCCCCTTTTTGATCTGCGGCAGGCGGTAGAGCGCTTCGAGCCGCTGCGAGATAATGTCCTGGTGGGGCGAGAAGATGTCGTAGGGCAGTGTCTCCCAATCGGGGAAGGCGATGACTGGTAGCTCGTCCTCGTTGGCCAGATAGAAGCGTAGCTCGTATTCCAGCCGTGTTGCCATCTGCGAGTCGGCGGTAATCACCACCAGCGGGCCGTCGTGTTGCCGTGCCCCCTGGCCCAGCACCATGCCAAAGCTACTGCCGTAGAGCCTGGCCCAGGTAGTGTGTTGCCCGTGTGTGCGTGGCATGGGTGGACTGAAAGGGTCGTGGTGGGTGGTGGTTAGGGTATTGGCGGTGTGCTGTGTCATAAGCTGATCTGTTATGGATTTTGATGGTCTGGATGGGCGGTCATTCTGGCATATTTCGCCACGTGGGTGGAGTTTGCTGTGACGCAACCGGGTTATTAGTGTTGACGGTGGGATTGCCCCAGGTAACCTTCAGGTTTTGTAGTTAAAACCGATATTTACTGCAACATAAAATGGAATTTAGTACTAATGGTTGAACGTTATGCAACGTGGTTGATTCGCTGGCGCTGGGCGGTGGTGATGCTGACCCTGGTGTGGGTGGTTGCCGCCGCCATGGGCGGGCGTCTCTTAAGTTTTAGCAATGATTACCGGATCTTTTTCAGTGCCGATAATCCGCAGCTGCTGGCCTTTGATGCGCTGCAGAACGATTACACAAAAAGTGACAATCTGCTATTTGTGCTGACCTCGAAGGAGGGCGACCTCTTTACCCCGGAGGCGCTCTCTATTGTTGAAGAGTTGACGGATGCCGCCTGGCAGACCCCCTATTCCAGCCGTGTTGATTCACTCACCAACTTCCAGAATACCTACGCCAGCGATGATGACCTGGTGGTGGAGCCACTGGTCAAACATGCGTTGTCACTCTCGCCTGAAGATGCCACCCGCATTAAAGCCATCGCTATGGATGAGCCGGTGTTGATGAACCGGTTGATTACAGCTGCCGGCCATGTCACTGGTATTAATGTCACGCTGCATCTGCCGGGTAAAAATCCGCAGACAGAGGCGCCCGAGGTGGTTGCCTTTGCGCGCCAGCTGGCGGCGCAGTTTGAGAAAAAATATCCGGCTATGGAGATTCGCCTGACGGGTGATGTGATGATGAACAACGCCTTTCCCGAGGCGGGCACAAGCGATGTGAAGACATTGGTGCCGCTGATGTTTATGGTGGTGATTCTGCTGATCGGCATCACCATGAAAATGGTGACAGGCACCCTTGTCACCATGACGGTGATCGCCTTAACCATCGTCTCGGCGCTGGGACTGACGGGGTGGGTGGGCATACCGATTTCGCCGCCGACCACCTCAGCCCCGGTGGTGATGATGGTGATCGTGGTGGCTAACTGCGTCCACCTGTTGAACAACTTTCAGCAACACTATCATCTTGAAGGCGACAAGGCCGCGGCGATGGTGCAAAGCCTGCGCCTCAACATGATGCCTATTTTTGTCACCAACATCACCACGATCATGGGTTTTTTGAGTATGAATTTTTCAGACTCACCGCCGCTGCGTGATCTAGGTAATATCGTGGTGATGGGTGTGATGACCGGTTATCTGCTTTCGGTGACGCTGTTGCCAGCGATGCTGATGTTGGTGCCAGTAAAGCGTCCGGTCGCGATGGCGCGCAGCAGTGGTGTTATGGCGGCCCTGGCGGAGTTTGTGATTCGGCGGCGCACCCCGGTATTTTACGGTTCGGTATTTGTGGTTGTGGTGCTGGCGGCGTTTATCCCCAACAACGAACTCAATGATGAGTTTGTGAAGTACTTTGATAAAAGCATCAAGTTTCGCGCCGACACCGATTACACCACCGCCAATCTCACTGGCATCTACCGGATCAGTTATTCACTTGATTCAGGCGAGAGTAATGGCATTAGTCGTCCTGACTATCTCAATACCATTGAGGCGTTTGGTCAGTGGTATAGGGGGCAACCGGAGGTGATTCATGTGCAGAGTTTTGCCGATGTGATGAAACGGCTCAGTAAAAATCTGCACAATGATAACCCTGAGTGGTATCGCATTCCGGAACGGCGTGATCTGGCGGCTCAATATCTGCTGTTATATGAGATGTCACTGCCTTATGGTCTTGACCTGAATAATCAGTTAAATGTTGATAAATCGGCGACCCGCTTTGATGTTACCGTGCACTCCCTCTCCAGCAAGCAGCTGATGGCGCTGGAGGTGCGGGCGCAGCAGTGGTTGAAAGCGAACGCGCCAGCAGCGATGTTGTCGGATGGCAGTAGTCCGGCGATCATGTTTGCCCATATCGGCCAGCGCAATATCGAGAGTATGCTGAAAGGTAGTGTGATAGCGCTGGCATTGATCTCCTTGACCCTGATCGTCTCGCTGAGGTCATTCAAGGTGGGGTTGATCAGCCTGGTGCCCAATCTTGTGCCGGCGACGGTAGCCTTTGGCATCTGGGGCATATTTGTTGGTCAGGTGGGGTTGTCGTTGTCGGTGGTGGTGGGCATGACGCTGGGCATCATTGTTGATGATACCGTTCATTTTTTGAGCAAGTATCTGCGCGCCCGTCGTGAGCAGGGTTTATCAAGCGAAGATGCGGTCCGTTACGCCTTTGCCAATGTCGGCAATGCCATGTGGGTGACATCGGTGGCGCTGGTGAGTGGATTTTTGATGCTGTCGCTCTCCGCCTTTGAGTTGAATTCAGGGATGGGGTTGTTGACCGCTATTACTATTGTGGTTGCGCTGTTGGCAGATTTTTTACTCTTGCCTGCGCTGTTGTTGAAATTTGAGGAGAGCCGAAATGAACGGAAGGGTGTGTCTGTTTCCTAAGCAGCTGGCTGTTATGGTGTTGGCATTGCTGTTTAGTGCCTCACTGCTGGCAGAGACCAATGCGGAGAAGGGGTTGGCAATTGCCAAAGAGTCTGAACTGCGGGGTGATGGTTTTGGTGACTTTAGCGCAGCGATGGAGATGATCCTTAAAAACAGACAGGGCGATACCAGTACCCGTTACATTCGAATCCTTGGTCTGGAGGTTCCCGGGGATGGTGACAAGAGTCTCTCGATCTTTGATGAACCGGCTGACGTAAGAGGAACAGCGATGTTGACCTATTCGCACAAGAGCGGGCCGGATGACCAGTGGCTCTATCTGCCCGCGTTGAAGCGGGTCAAGCGTATCGCCTCTGATAATAAATCGGGACCGTATATGGGCAGTGAGTTTGCCTATGAGGATATCGCCTCGCAGGAGCTGGAAAAGTACACCTATCAATATCTGCGTGACGAGGTTTTTGACGGAGCCGACTGTTTTGTTGTGGAGCGTATTCCGGTTGATGAAAACTCCGGTTATAAACGTCAGGTGGTTTGGCTGGATAAGGCTGAGTATCGGCCGTTGAAGACCGATTTTTATGATCGTAAGGATGTGCTGCTGAAGACGCTGATTAATACAGGTTACAAAAAATATCTGCAACACCATTGGCGTCCTGATGAGATGTTTATGGAAAATGTTCAGAACGGCAAGACAACCCGGATTCTTTGGAAGAACTACCGTTTTAATACCGGGCTTGTGGAAAAAGATTTTCAGGTAAATGACTTGAAACGGACGCGTTAGCGTTCAGTATTGTTAGGAGTGAAGATGCGTCGTTTGGGTTTTACAGTGTTATTGATAATGCTTGGTCTGCCAATGGCGGTCGAGGCAAAAGAGTATGTGAAGATAGGTGTCTACACTAACAGCAGTGATAGTGACCCGGTGCGCTTATTATATGAGCGAGAAGGTTATTCGGTGGAGAAACGGTCGGTCTATACCACTGATGAGGGCACTAAGGAGCTGATGCTGATTGAGGTATTTGATGCCCGGGATGACAATGAGATCCAGCTTAAAAACTTGCTGGAGGTGTGGAAGCAAAGGGCATCAATCGCCGCGCCCGAACCAAAATTAATTCAAGTGAAAGAGTACGTGAAGGTTGGTGTTTTCCCCAATACCCGTGACAGCCAGAGTCTGAATGCCCGCCTGGTACGAGATGGTTTTCCGGTGGTAGAGCGTCTGCTCCCCGCTAAAAACAGCAGACCCGCTGATATATTGATGTTGATTGGACCATTTGACAGGCATGATCAAACAGTTGATGCGCTCGGTAAGTTAAGAAAAGTGGGGCGAAGCTTCAAAGAGGTGCTGAGCTATAGCAATGAACCGCCACCATTCAGCAAGGGTGAGGCGCCTCCGTTCGAGCCAACTGCACCGGACCAGGTATTGGGACTGGATCTTCCTCCACAACCATCAACAGACACTCCGGCACAGTCCGCTGATACGCCGATGGATGTGCGTTTGTTGGGTTATGTGGCGCTTGATGCACGATATTTTCGTGAAGAGCCACTCTATGCCGGGCAGGTTAATAGTACGGCCTCTATAGCGCTTCAGCCTGAGCTTTATGCCGCCTGGAATGGTGGTGACAGCAGCCTTGCCTTTACCCCCTTTGTACGTGCCGGTGATAAGGACGATGAGCGTAACCATGCAGATATTCGTGAGCTGATGTGGCTCAATGTTTTTGATGACTGGGAGTTGCGGCTGGGTATTGGCCGTGTCTACTGGGGTGTGACCGAGTCGCAGCATCTGGTGGATGTGATCAACCAGACTGATTTGATAGAGAACCCTGACGGCGAGGACAAACTGGGACAGCCCATGTTTAATCTCAGCCACAATAGTGACTGGGGCACCGTTGATCTGTTTGTATTGCCGGGTTTCAGAGAGCGCACCTTTGCTGGGCTGGAAGGCCGTTTGCGTGGTCCGCTTTTGATCGATAGCGATCAGGCGCAGTATGAGTCCCCTGATAAAGATAGGCACATGGACTGGGCCGTGCGCTGGTCGCACTACATCGGCAATCTCGATATCGGCCTATCACACTTCTCCGGTACTGGCCGTGCACCGACCCTTGAGCTTGGCTTGAATACTCAGGGACAACCCGTGCTGATACCACGTTATGACTTGCTGCAGCAGACCGGTCTGTCACTGCAAGCCCTGAGTGGTTCCTGGACCTGGAAGCTGGAAACAGTCTCGGCCGTGCAGCTTAAAAAGCGCCACCTCGCCATGACGGGAGGATTTGAGTATACCCATGTAGGGCTGTTTGGATCGCAGATGGATCTCGGCATGCTGGCGGAATATCTTTACGATGATCGTGGTATCAGCGCCCCAACGCCCTTTGCCAATGACCTGATGGTGGGTGTGCGCTGGGTGATTAACGATGTGCAGAGCAGCGAGATTCTGGTAGGCATGATTCATGATATGGATGGCAGCGCCAACAGCATTAATATTGAGGCGAGTCGTCGGTTGGGGCAAAACTGGAAACTGGCGTTGGAGTACCGTGGCAATAATGTAGTTGAAGCAACGGATCGTCTCTACCCGATACGGATGGATGATTATCTACAGATAGAGTTGCTTCACTACTTCTGATGGCGCTTAAGTAAAACATACACAGCGCCATCACCACCATGTTCCGAGCGGGCAGGGCAGAAGGCGAGCACCTCCTCGAGCTGTTGCAGCCAGAGACGCACCTTGCCCTTAAGTACCGGACGTCCCAGTGGGGAGCTGTTGCCCTGGCCATGAATGATTCTGACGTGACGCACAGCACGTTCGCGACAGTGCTGTAAAAAGTGGATCAGGGCGCTGCGGGCCTCCGCCACGGTTAACCCATGCAGGTCCAGCTCCACCTCAGCACTGTACTGGCCACGTCGGAGTTTACGTAATACCCCTTGTTGGATGCCGGGACGCACAAACTCGACTGCTGAGCTGCTATGGTCAGATTCGAGCGGGTGGTAGTCATCGGAGATGGGATCGTGAAGCGGCGGCTGATTTTGCTCATTATGGCGTGGTCGTCGTAGGGTGGCAGCCGGATGTGCAGATGTGGTGACAACCTTGTCGTGTTTGAGGCGCCTGACGGTTCCGACCGACTCACGGAATAGTTGGCTCTCCTCGGCGCTGATTTTATGATCTTTGGCCATAGCTGCCATTTTAGCATTGCAAATTAGCTGAGGCCGCAAAACAAAAAACCGCCATCAAGGCGGTTTTTGTATTTTATATGGCTCCCCGGGACGGGCTCGAACCGCCGACCCAATGATTAACAGTCATTTGCTCTACCGACTGAGCTACCGGGGAATGGAGCTGCTTAAACGAGGGCACATATTAATGGCAACTTATTAAAAGGTCAACCTAATCAAACGTTTTTAATGATGATTTTTGTTGGTCAAGGGTGAGTACTCTGAGCAGCCACGACTTCAGCTGGCATGGCGCTGAAACACAATCGCAGCATGTTATATTAGCCGCCTTGTTTTTAGGGAGGAGTTGCAATGCCGTCTTTTGATATTGTTTCAGAGGTTGATATGCACGAGGTCAGCAATGCGCTTGACCAGTCGAACCGCGAGGTGGGTACCCGGTTTGATTTCAAGGGCAGTGGCGCTGAATTCAAGCTGGATGAAAATAAGATCATGCTTGAAGCCGGTTCCGACTTTCAGTTGGAACAGATGATGGACATTCTGCGCGCCAAACTGACCAAGCGTGGCATCGATATCACCTGTATGGATGAGGGCAAGGCGGAGACAGTGGGTAGGACCGCGCGTCAGACAGTCACCCTGCAACAGGGGATTGATCAGCCATTGGCCAAAGAGATTATTAAATGTATCAAGGAGGCCAAGCTTAAGGCCCAGGCCTCAATCCAGGGTGACAAGGTGCGGGTGGCAGGGAAAAAGCGTGATGATCTTCAAGAGGTGATTGCCCTGTTGCGCGCTGCTGAATTGGATATGCCGCTACAGTTTAATAACTTTAGAGACTAAATAACGCCACTCCAGCGTTTTTAGTTTTAACGTTTTGAATATCCCCGCCATAAATCCTCTGGCCAGAGTGCGGCGGCCCCATGCCGCCGCCTCTGAAGTGGATTATCTCAGGCCTTGCCCTGGAGTTGCAGCAGGATCGCTTCGTTTTCCAGGGTGGAAGTGTCCTGGGTAATCTCCTCACCTTTGGCAATGGTGCGCAGCAGGCGACGCATGATCTTGCCAGAACGGGTCTTGGGCAGATTATCTGAATAGCGAATGTTATCGGGTTTGGCGATTGCGCCGATCTGTTGTGCCACCCAGCTGCGCAGCTCTTGCGTGAGCGCCTCGTCTACCCCATTGGCTGGTCTTTCCCCCTTGAGTACGACGTAAGCAAAGATTGCCTCGCCCTTAATCTCGTCGGGACGTCCCACCACCGCCGCCTCCGCCACTCGTGGGTGGGCGACTAGCGCTGACTCCAGCTCCATCGTGCCGAGGCGGTGGCCAGAGACGTTGAGCACATCGTCAATGCGCCCCATGATCCAGAAATAACCATCCTGATCACGACGGGCACTGTCACCGGCCAGATAGTAGTTACCACCGAACTTGGACCAGTAGGTCTTGATGTAGCGTTCATCATCGCCCCAGATGGTGCGCAGCATTGAGGGCCATGGTTGCTTGATTACCAGATAGCCGCCCTTGTTGGGTTCAGTGATGCTGTTGCCGTTTTCGTCCACCACATCGGCGATGATGCCGGGCAGGGGCAGGGTGCAGGAGCCGGGTTTGGTGGCGACGACACCGGGGATCGGTGCAATCATGTGGCTGCCGGTTTCGGTCTGCCACCAGGTATCAACAATCGGACAGCGCTGCTTGCCGATGACGGTGTGGTACCAGATCCAGGCCTCAGGATTGATTGGTTCACCAACGGTGCCGAGCAGGCGTAGGCTGGAGAGGTCGTATTGATTGGGCATCTCATCACCCAGCTTCATCAAGGCTCGCAGTGCCGTGGGGGCGGTGTAGAAAGTGGTGACCTGATGGCGCTGGCAGATATCCCAGAAACGACCGGCATTGGGCACGGTGGGCGCCCCTTCATAAATCAGCATCGTGGCGCCCACCGCAAGTGGTCCGTAGGCCACATAGCTGTGGCCGGTGATCCAGCCGACGTCAGCGGTACACCAGAAGATGTCGCTGTCGCGAATATCGAAGACCCACTTCATTGAGGTGATGGTGCCCAGCAGATAGCCAGCGCTGGAGTGCTGGATGCCCTTGGGTTTGCCGGTGGAGCCAGAGGTGTAGAGCAGGAACAGCGGGTGTTCGGCCTCGACCCATTCAGGCATGCAGATGCTGTCCATACAGTCGATGGCGTCGTGCCACCAGAGGTCCCGGCCCGTTGTAATGTCAATGTCGTGACCGGTACGTTTGTAGACAATTACCTTTTCAATAGTGGCGCAGCCCGAGGCCAAGGCCATGTCGGCAGCAGCCTTGAGTTCAACGATCTTGCCGCCGCGATGGCCGCCATCGGCAGTGATCAGCATCCTGGCGCCGGCATCTTCGATTCGATCTTTAAGTGACTCTGCCGAGAAACCGCCAAAGACTACCGAGTGGATGGCGCCGATGCGGGCGCAGGCCTGCATGGCGATCACCGCCTCGGGAGTCATGGGCATGTAGATGACAATACGATCACCTTTGGTAATGCCTTGGGCCTTAAGGGCGTTGGCAAAGCCACAGACTTCGGCATAAAGCTGGCGGTAGGTGAAGGTGCGGGTGTCGCCCTTCTCACCTTCAAAAATAATGGCGGCGTGATCACCACGGTTTTCTAAATGGCGATCCAGGCAGTTGTAGGAGACGTTCATCTGGCCATCACTGAACCACTGGTAGTGAGGGGCGCTGCTTTCATCGAGCACCGTAGTGAAGGGTTTGTACCAGCTAATCTCGTTGCGGGCTTGCTCGGCCCAAAAGCCGGTGTAGTCCGCCTCAGCCTGGCGGCGCATGGCTGATAACGTATCTGGATTGTTAATCCGAGCCTGTGCTTTGAATGCGGTAGTCGGCTCAAAAAGCCGCTCTTCATTCAAGGTTGAGTCGATGTTTTCGGCGCTCATGTCTGCCTCCCTGACGGTGTTGTAATTTTGATTGCCGGGCTAATATAACAGCCTCTGATTCTGGGCGCATGTCATGTGACATTGCAGTGGAGGAGCTTCTCTGTGGCTACTAGCGATAGTTGGCTCCATAAGATGTATAATGGCCCCTAATGGATGAGTGTCATTTGCCGATAGGTCAGTGACAGATCTCCTTGGTGCATTAATTAAAGATTATTTGTTGCTGCCAAGGAATGAATTCCTTGAGGAAATTCGAATCAGCAAGAGGGTTGCCAGGGTGGGTAGCTCAGAGTGGGTTTTGGAGATAGAGCATTGAAACGCGGCTGTAAACTGGTAATTAAAAGTGTCAATCAGGAGGGCAGGCGGTTCCGCCCCAGCGACTGGATAGAACGCATCTCCACTCAGCTGGCCACCTTTGGCCCTGATCATCGCCTTCACTACTCTAATGCGGTGCAACCCAAAATCATTGAGGGTGAGAAGTGTTTGGTGGTTGATCAGGCGCTCAAAGATGACGATCCGGAAGCGTACGATTTTATTATGGTTTTTGTTGAGGCTAATCGTCTCCAGGTGATTGAGAATTGTGAAATTCCACCTGAGGCCAAAAGTCTTTAAAACTTATCACTAAAAATATTTGATTGTGCTGTGCGAAAAAGAGAGGGGGCTTAGCCCCCTTTCTGTTTTTCCTTGATCTCATCAAGCGTTTTGCAGTCGATGCAGAGCACGGCTGTAGGGCGCGCCTCTAACCGGCGGATACCGATCTCTATGCCGCAGCTCTCACAGAAGCCGTAATCACCGCTGTCGAGCATGGTGATGGACTCCTCGATCTTTTTGATCAACTTGCGTTCACGGTCGCGGGTCCTCAACTCCATGGTGAAGTCGGACTCCTGACTGGCGCGATCGTTAGGGTCTGGGAAATTGGCAGCCTCATCCTGCATGTAGTGCACAGTACGATCTACCTCTTCCATTAATGCGTGTTTCCATGATTGCAGCAGCAGTCTGAAATGGGTCAGCTGCGGAGCGTTCATGTACTCCTCATCTTTTTTCGGCTGGTAGGGCTGGAAGTTGCCAAAGCCCTGCAGCAGAGATTCGGCACGTGCCTTCGCCTCAGCAGCATTCACTTTTTTAGTCGCTGCCTTGGACTCAGGCGCTTTTTTAGCAGACGTCACAACAGCCTCTTTGTCGGCGGCAGTAGGTGCGGCGGCCTTTTTTGGCTCTACCTTACTGACGGCGGCCTTCTTCTTTGGTGCGGAAGCTTTCTTTTTTGGCGCTGCCTTAACGCCGGGCTTGGTTGGGGACATTCCCTTCTCCTAAATGCTAGAGGGTGACAAAGAGACAAATGTATACCGGAAAACGTCGGTATAGGCAATACATTAGATGTTGTAACTCTGTTCGAACAGGATTGAAAAGGGGCAGTGTTTCAAAGGGTTAATACCCTGCAATGGTGATACAATCGCGCCTTTGGCGTTTTTGTTGAGCATATATATAAGGTGTGGAGCATGAGCAATCTCGAAGCTTTGATTTTTGATGTTGATGGTACCTTGGCTGACACTGAGCGTGATGGTCATCGAATTGCCTTTAACCTTGCCTTTCAGGAAGCAGGGCTTGATTGGGAT
Source organism: uncultured Chromatiaceae bacterium (assembly GCA_947085765.1). Taxonomy (GTDB): domain Bacteria; phylum Pseudomonadota; class Gammaproteobacteria; order Tenderiales; family Tenderiaceae; genus JAKFXL01. The sequence continues at coordinate 23,235 of CAMTXZ010000028.1, forward strand.
TGGAGTGTTGAGCTTTACGGTGAGTTGCTGGCGGTGACCGGTGGTAAAGAGCGCATTCGTTTTTACCTGGAAAAATTTAATACTGGTTTTAAAAAACCGGATAATTTCAGCGATTTTGTTGCCGGGCTGCACGCCTCCAAAACCAATTTTTACACTAAGTTAATGGCACAAGGCAAAATTCCACTGCGTCCTGGTGTTGAACGGCTGTTGCGTGAGGCGCGAAGGGCGGGGCTGCGCTTGGCCATTGCGACCACCACTACACCGCAGAATGTGACTGCCCTGTTGGGATATACCCTGGGGGCTGGTGCTCTCAAATGGTTTGAGGTGATTGGTGCTGGTGATGTGGTGCCGACTAAAAAACCAGCGCCTGACATCTTTAACTATGTCATGGAGCAGATGAGTCTCTCTCCCGAGCAGTGTGTTGCGTTTGAGGATTCCCATAACGGTATCCGCTCGGCACAGCAGGCACGTCTGACCACGCTGATCACTACCACCGGTTACACCAAGGATGATGATTTTTCAGGCTCGGCGATTGTGCTCGATCAGATGGGTGAGCCTAACGCGCCATTCAATATCATTCAGGGTGATGGCCATGGCCACAGCTATGTAGATCTGGCGATGGTGCGCGCCCTGCATCAGGCTGCCCATGGCTAAAAAGGCCAACCTCGCCCAACGCATGGCGGCGATCCAGCCGTTTCATGTGATGGAGCTGTTGGCACGGGCACGTGAGCTGGAGGCCGAGGGGCGCGACATCGTACACATGGAGATTGGTGAGCCGGACTTTGAGACGCCAGCCCCGATCACTGTCGCCGGCATCGAAGCGTTGCGTCAGGGTCGTACCCATTACACCCCGGCGCGGGGGCTGCTGGAACTGCGCCAAGCGATCAGCGGTTTTTACAAGACGCGACACAATGTCACTGTTGATCCGGAGCGCATCATCATCACGCCCGGCTCCTCGGGCGCCCTGCAACTGTTGATGTTGGCATTGATCAATCCGGGTGAGCAGCTATTGATGGCGGACCCTGGTTATCCCTGCAACCGTAACTTTGTCCGGTTGGTGGAGGGGAAGGCGCTCTCCATCCCGGTGGCTGCCAGCACCGGTTATCAGCTCAACGTCAGCCATCTGCAACAGTACTGGAACAGTCGTAGCAAGGCAGTGCTGGTAGCCTCGCCCGCCAACCCCACTGGCACACTCATCTCAAACAGTGAGATGCGCTTGATGGCCGAATTTGTGCGGCAACAGGGCGGTCATCTGCTGGTGGATGAGATCTATCATGGACTGGTTTACGATACCCAGGCGGATACCGCCCTGACACTTGATGACGAGTTGTTTGTCATTAACAGCTTCTCTAAATATTTTGGTATGACCGGTTGGCGTCTCGGCTGGCTGGTGGCGCCGCAGGAGTACGTGCCAGCGCTTGAAAAGGTGGCGCAGAATATTTTTCTCTCCGCCTCGACACCCGCACAGTACGCCGCCCTAGCCGCGTTTCAGCCGGAGACCTTGGTGATTCTTGAGGCGCGCCGCCGTATCTTTCAAGAGCGCCGTGACTATCTGCTGCCCGCACTGCAACAGTTGGGTTTTGATATCCCGGTCACGCCCCAGGGTGCCTTTTATCTGTATGCCAACTGCAGCCGCCTGAGTGATGATAGTGAGCTGTTCTGTCGTCGCCTGCTGGAAGAGGCGGGTGTTGCTGTTACGCCAGGCAAGGATTTTGGCCATCACGAACCTGACCATCACGTCCGTTTTGCCTACACCACTTCGCTGGAGCGGTTGCAGATGGGTGTACAACGGATTGAAGAGTTTCTGGCCACGCAGTAGTTGACGTGCATAATATGACTTCAATGTGTTCCTCACATGACTGGATAAGAGCCTCATCATGAAACCGCTTGCGCCTCTGTTTTTATCTCTGTTGCTGTTTTTTTCGGTGGCCCCCTCTGCCTGGAGTCAGGATGAGTCGAGCAGTGCTCAGCCCGAACAGACGGACATCTGGCGTAACTTCGGCAATCTTGTGTCGACGATGGAGGGGGTGCAGCAGGATCTTGGTGTGGCGCGCAAGGCGCTGGCGGCGGCGCAGTTCGAGGGTGAACGTAATCAGGCGGAGGCGGAGGTGACGCGTCTCAGCAACGAGCTATCTTCGTTGCAAGTGGCGTGGGAGATGTGGGCGACGGGCGGTGTTGATCTGCAACTCTTTGCCTCCACTCAGCAGCAGGATCAGAAAAAATTCGACTGGCGTGAAGAGTTGCAGTCGGTCTTTGAACCGATTCTGATGGAGATGCGTCGCCTGACCGACAGGCCGCGCAAGATCGAGCGGTTACGCTCCGATCGTGCCTATTTTGAGCAGCGTTTGACGGCCGCGCAGGCAGCACTTAAAAGTGTCACTGCCTATCACCTGAAGGCGCCGACCCCCGATCTGGTGACAGCCTTTGGCAATCTCGAGCAGCGTTGGCAGAAACGTCGTGATGACCTGCAGGCGCGGCTCGACCTGGTCGACTTCGAGTTAGATGAGCTGCTCAGCCCCTCTTCGGATCAGGAGCAACAGGCGCTCGAGTCATTGAAACAGCTCTTCACCGGCCGGCTGCTCAACCTGCTGCTGGCGGTGCTGGCGGCTGCGTTGGTATACGCTCTTTTCTGGAAATTGAATCAGTACTACGCCCGCGCACTGTTACGCCGCGGTCGCAATCCAAAGCTGCTGAGTCGGGTAGTGCATCTGGCGCTGGTGCTGTTTGCCTCGTTATTGGCGCTGCTGGCAGGTATGGGGGTGCTGTATGCGCAGGGCGACTGGATACTGCTCGGGCTGGTCATCATCCTGCTGGTAGGGCTGGTGCTGGTATTGCAGCGTTCGTTGCCGGGTTATATCTACGAGGCGCGACTGCTGCTCAATATTGGTCCAGTGCGCGAAGGGGAGCGGGTCATCTATCACAGCCTGCCGTGGCGGGTTCAGACGTTGCGCATGCAGGCAACGCTGATCAACCCACTCCTGAGCGGCGGAGTGTTGCGTCTGCCGCTGCGGGAGCTGACACCGCTGGTCTCGCGTGTTGCCAATGAGCGTGAGCCATGGTTTCCGACACGGGAAAACGATTATGTACTGCTCAATGATGATACCTATGGCCAGGTGATATTGCAGACGCCCGAGACGGTGCAACTGCGTATCGCGACGGCCATCAAAACTTTTCCCACCGCCAATTTTCTGGAGCTGACCCCCAAGAACCTCTCACTTGAAGGCTTTTCGGTAGTGCTGCGTTTTGGTGTCGACTACCAGCACCAGGCCGAGGTCACGGGCGCGATTCGTGACACGCTGGAGCAGGCGTTGGCCGAAGGGTTGCAACGGGAGCCGGAGGCGAAACATCTGCAAGGTCTGGTGGTGGAGTTTGCTGAAGCGGGCGCCTCATCACTCGATTTCATCGCCTTTGCCAGGTTTGCACCCGAGGCGGCTGAGTCCTATCTGCATCTGCGCCGTCTGTTGCAGCGGATTGCGGTGGATGCCTGCAATACCCATGGCTGGGTGATTCCGTTCAACCAGATGACCGTGCATCTGGCGCCACAGGAGAGTTAGCTTATTGCCTCCCCCTTTTTCATAAAAGGGGGAGATGGGTGGTGATTATCGCTCGCTGTTTTTGCCACTGTCGTCGTTCAGCGCCGCCGCCTTATCCCGCTTGGCCAGTCTCAACACCCAGACCACGATGGCTATGGTGAGTAGCACCAACCCCACTTCGATATAGATCAAAAACTCCATCAGCGCTGCTCCATGGGGATGTAGTCGCGCTGCCCTTCGCCGATGTAGACCTGGCGTGGTCTGACAATGCGGCTGCTGGGGTCGTCATGCTGCTCCTTCCAGTGTGCGATCCAGCCGGGCAGGCGGCCAATGGCAAAGATGACGGTGAACATGTTGGTGGGAATGCCGATGGCGCGCAGGATGATGCCGCTGTAAAAATCGACATTGGGGTAGAGTTTGCGTTCGACAAAATAGGGGTCATTGAGCGCCAGCTCTTCCAGTTTGCGGGCGATGTCGAGTAGCGGGTCGTGGCGGTTCATGCTCGCCAGCACCCGGTCACACGCCTCTTTAAGGATCTTGGCGCGTGGATCAAAATTGCGATAGACACGATGACCAAAGCCAGAGAGACGGAAGGGGTTGTTTTTATCCTTGGCGTCACAAATGACCTGTTCAGGCGAGATGCCACCTTTATAAATTTGCTCCAGCATCTGCACGACATCGACATTGGCGCCACCGTGCAACGGTCCCCACAATGCCGACACACCTGCCGCGCAGGAGGCAAACAGGTTGGCGTGAGATGAACCGACCACCCGCACCGTTGAGGTGCTGCAGTTCTGTTCGTGGTCGGCATGCAGAATAAAAAGCAGGTTGAGTGCATCCTGAATCTCGTCGGTCACCACATACTGCTGGTAGGGCAAGGAGAACATCATGTGCAGGAAATTGGCGCAGTAACGCAGACTCGGATCGGGATAGATGAAGGGCAGCCCCATGGAGCGGCGGTAGGAGAAGGCGGCAATGGTGCGTGCCTTGCTGATCAGCCGTGCTGCGGCCTCTACCAGACTCTCCGGGTTGTCCACCTCAAGAAACTCTTTGTGAATGCAGGCCAGATTGTTGAGCGTGGCCGAGAGGATGGCCATGGGCGGGGCATCGGCCGGAATAAATTGAAATTGATCCTTGAGGTCTTCATGCAGCAGCTCATTGGCGGTCAGCCGGGCACGAAAGTCGGCATGTTCATCATGTTTGGGCAGTCGACCGAAGATCAGCAGCCAGGCCACCTCAATAAAGTTGGGCTGATGGGTGAACTGCTCAATCGGGATGCCGCGATAACGCAGGATGCCCGCTTCGCCATCGATATAGGTGATGGCGCTTTTACAGAGCGCGGTATTGCCCAGTGCCGGGTCATAACTGGTGAGTCCGGTCTTGGCCAGCAGTTGTGAGATGTCGATAGCCCTGTTGCCCTCCGTGCCCTCAATGATGGGCAACTCAATTTGCTGATCCCCAAAAATCAGAACTGCCTTCTCTGTCATGACATGGCCTCAAAAAATAGTGAACGATTGAAGTGTCAATCTAGCACAGGGCCGGTTTAAAAAGGATGGGGCAGGGCAGAGCAATGGATCAATAAAAGAGGCGTTGCGATGGCTGCTGGATAAGGCTCTTTTACCGCTGTTCTGCATTCGATCCAAGCCGAAATGACGGAACTCCGGCGTTAGGATAAAATGCGTCCATGAATAACTTCCCCACCCTTGAAGATTTTGTTGGCAATACCCCGCTGGTGCGTTTGCAGCGTTTGATCACCAGTGGTTCCAATACCGTTTTGGTCAAGCTGGAGGGGAATAACCCGGCCGGTTCCGTCAAGGATCGCCCGGCCCTGAGCATGATCAAACATGCCGAGGCGCGCGGTGATATCAAACCGGGCGATACCCTGATCGAGGCGACCAGCGGTAATACCGGTATCGCGCTGGCGATGGCGGCGGCGATCAAGGGCTACCGCATGGTGCTGATCATGCCGGAAAATATGAGCGTCGAACGGCGGGCGGTGATGAAGGCCTTTGGCGCCGAGATCATCATCACACCACGTGAAGGCAGCATGGAGGCGGCGATCGATCTGGCCAGCGCCATGGAGCTGCGTGGTGAGGGCAAGGTGCTCAACCAGTTTGGCAATTTCGACAATCCGCTGGCCCACTATGAGGGCACGGGTCCCGAGATCTGGCGCGATACCCAAGGGCGTGTTACCCACTTTGTTAGCGCCATGGGCACCACCGGCACCATCATGGGGACCTCGCGTTACCTGAAAGAGCAGAATCCCGATATTCAGATTGTCGGTGTGCAACCGGTGGTGGGTGCCAGCATTCCCGGCATCCGCCGTTGGCCGCAAGAGTATCTGCCTAAAATTTATGAACCGAGCCGGGTTGATCGCATCATCGATGTCACGCAACTGGCGGCTGAAGAGACTACCCGGGCCTTGGGTGCGCAGGAGGGGATCTTCGCCGGCATCTCGTCAGGCGGCGCAGTAAGTGCAGCGCTGCAACTGGCGCAGGAGGTAGAGAATGCCGTCATCGTCACCATCATCTGTGATCGTGGTGACCGTTATCTCTCCACCGGCGTCTTTCCACAATAATTTGTCACAACTAGAACGGAAGCCTCGCGCAATTGAATATTTTCGCCTTTACCTTTGCCACCATTCCCGACATCAGCGCTGGTCGCAAGCTCTATCGCCTTGATGGCCTGGATGACAAAAATGTTGCCGAGGTGATGTTTCACCGTCAGCGCCAGCTGAAGGGCAACGAACAGCTGCCTCTGCACCAGCAGCAGATCGTGGCCATTACGGCGCTATTACGCACGGCTGATGCGCTCAGGCTGATCACGCTTGATGAACGCAATGGTGTGGAGCTGGAGCTGCTGCAACAGTTTTTTGTGTTGATGGAGAAACATGCGCCGATGCTGGTGAGCTGGAACGGCGCGGCCTTTGAGAGGCCTGTTATGCACTACCGTTCGATCTTTCATGGCGTCGGTACTAACCATTACTGGAACAACAACGCCCATCATCTCGATCTGGCTACGCAGTTTGCCGGTAGTAATTCCGATGCTGTTGCGCCACTGGATGAGATCGCCACCCTGCTGGATCTGCCGGCAAAAATCGAGTTATCCAACCATTGGGACCTCTATCTGGCAGGCGCGCTGGAGCAGATTCACAACGACACCACCACCGATGCCTTTAATAACTACCTGATCCATTTGCGGCTGCAACTGGTGAGCGGGCGACTCTCTCAGGAGCGCTACCGCTCCGAGTGCCAAAAGATGCGCGATCTGTTGCAACAGCAGGATAATGCACATATCGACGACTATCTGACTCGTTGGACCGGAGGTGCGGTGTAATGGGCCGTAATCGTCGCAGTCGCAAGGTGATGCCAGCCGAGCCATTTCCTGCTCATATAGAATCGCTGGAACATGATGGTCGGGGCGTTGCCCGCATCGAGGGCAAGATCGTCTTTATCGAAGGGGCGTTACCCGATGAAGAGGTGATGTTCCACTACACCGCCCAGCACAAGAGCTACGATGAGGGGCGTGTCAGCGAGGTCATTAAAGCCTCACCCTTTCGTGTGACGCCAAAGTGTATCCACTTTGAAATCTGTGGTGGTTGCAGTTTGCAACATATGGAGCCGACCGCCCAGATCAACTCCAAACAACAGATCCTGATCGATAGCTTCAAACACATCGGCAAGGTGATGCCGGAGACCATCCTGCCACCACTCACTGCCGGCCACTGGGGTTATCGTCGCAAGGCGCGTCTCGGCTGCAAATATGTGATTAAAAAAGAGGCGCAGTTTGTCGGCTTTCGCGAGAAGCGCAGCGCCTTTCTGGCCGATTTGAGCCGTTGCGAAGTATTACATCCCGCCATCGGCGAACGTATTGTCGATCTTAAGCTACTGACACGCAGCCTGGCCGCCTATGACCGTGTCGCCCAGATCGAAGTCGCGATTGGTGACACGGTGGTGGCGCTGATCTTCCGTAATCTCGATGAGCTGGTGAGTGACGATGTTGAAAAGCTGCGCCAGTTTGGTATCGCCAACAACATCCACATCTATCTGCAACCCAAAGGGCCTGATAGTGTTTATCTGATCTGGCCGGAGTCATCGCAGCTCTCCTATCGTCTGGATGAGTTTGATCTGGAGATGCTTTTTAAACCAAACGACTTTACCCAGGTTAACAGCGAGATTAACCATGAGATGATCAAACGGGCGATCGAACTGCTCGACCTGCAACCCAATGAGCGGGTGCTCGATCTCTTCTGCGGTCTAGGCAACTTCACGCTGCCACTGGCGCGTAAAGCCGGTTATGTTGTGGGTGTGGAGGGGGATGAACAGCTGGTGCAACGTGGCCGTGAAAACGCCCAGCACAACAATATCAGCAACGTCGAATTTCACGGCGCGGACTTGACCAAAGAGCCACACAGTCAGCCGTGGTTTGGCAGCGGCTTTGACAAGATTCTGATCGATCCACCCCGCAGTGGCGCCTATGAGATTGCGCAATACCTTGATGGCTTTGGCGCCAGCAAGATCGTCTACGTCTCCTGTAATCCTGCGACGCTGGCGCGTGATGCAGGGGTGCTGGTGGAGAAGGGCTACAAGCTGGTCTCTGCCGGGGTGATGGATATGTTTCCACATACTACCCATGTGGAGTCGATTGCGTTGTTTGAGCGGTAATCAGCCAGCGCCGAACGGGTAGGCCGGGTTCACCCTAAAGGGCACAAGAGCGCAGTGTAACCTAACATCACAGTGCAAATAACGGTCGATAATTGTCGGGTTACGCTGCGCTAACCCACCTACATATGATGTGGCCTAATGATTCTGGACACTAACATAGGGGGTGGTAATCTCCCCCCAAAATCATGAGGTGTTCGAGATGGCAAGACGTACTTTTTCAGCAGAGTTTAAAAATGATTCGGCGAGTTTAGTAATTGATCAAAA
>CAMTXZ010000029.1:0-5940 GCA_947085765.1 uncultured Chromatiaceae bacterium
CGATCTGGAATTTGGTGGGTGGTACAGGGCTCGAACCTGTGACCCTCGCCTTGTAAGGGCGATGCTCTACCAACTGAGCTAACCACCCGTGATGAGGGCGGCGATTCTATAAGAAATATTCACGTTAATCCAGTGTTGGAATAGATGTTTGCCATATAACCATCGCCTTGTTGTGACTTTGACCTTATCCTTGTGGCCGGATTGTTCACTCCACCCATGTAAAGCGACGTTAAATTGACCCAGACAGTAAAGCCGCCCAAGGGGCTAACGTTGATCGTCGCCATGACCACGATGATCGGCCCCTTCACCATCGATACCTACCTGCCCTCTTTCCCGGCGATTGAAGCGGAGTTTGGTATCAGTCGGGCGCTGTTGTCGCAGAGTCTGGCCTTTTACTTGGCGGCGTTTGCGATCTCGACACTGTTCCTGGGACCGTTGGCCGATCGCTTGGGACGACGACGGGTGATCCTTGGCTCGTTACTCTTTTATCTGGCCGCCTCGCTCGGCTGTGCGCTTTCTGACAGCTATGGCGCCTTTCTCTTTTTTCGTCTGATGCAGGGGGTGGCGGCGGGCGGTGGTCTGGCGGCGGGACGGGCGATGATCCGTGATGTTCATAATCCGCAGGATGCACAGCGCGCCATGTCGCAGGTGATGATGCTGTTTGCCATCGCCCCGGCGATTGCGCCGATCATCGGTGGCTGGCTGCATGATGTATTTGGCTGGCACAGCGTCTTCTATTTTCTGGCGCTGTATAGCGGTCTGGTCTTTCTGTTGATGCTGTTGCTGATCCCGGAAACGTTGGCCCCGGCATTGCGGCAATCCTTCCATCCGGCCAGTGTTGCCCGTGTCTATGGTCGCACCCTGGTGCATCGCCGCTTCCTGTCACTGGTCTTTATCGTCTCCTGTTATTTCGGTGGCATGTTCCTCTACATCGCTGGGGCACCAACGGTGATCTTTGACTTCATGAAGCTGGATAGCAGCGATTTTGCCGCCCTGTTTGTGCCGATGGTGGTAGGCATGATCTCCGGTGCCTGGCTGAGTGGGCGACTGGCCCACCGCTGGCCAGCGGAGCGCACGGTTAAGCTGGCATTGGGCATGATGGCGTTGGGGGCGTTGTTGAACGTGGCGCAGGCGTTGTGGCTGCCAGCGATGGCTGTGACCATGATTGTGCCGTTGATGTTTTATACCTGCGGCATCGGCATCGCCATGCCCGCGATGACGGTGATGTCGATGGACTGCTTCCCACAAAATCGCGGCACCGCCTCGGCACTGCACGGCTTTGTGCAGATGCTGGGCAATGCACTGATCGCCAGTGTGGCGGTGCCGTTGTTAAGCAGTCAGCCGAGTCATCTGGCGCTCGGGCAGCTGGCGTTGATGGCGATAGCCCTGCTGTTGTGGCGCTCTATACCCGCCGCCCAGACTGAACCGAATTAGCGGGTTGTTAACGCCCCTGCCCCGGTACAACCAGAGGCGGAGATTTGTAGTCCAGCAGCGCTATTATTCCGCGGCCGATGCGATAGACCCACCAGACCAGTGCGGCCACGGCAAAAAAGTAGCCAATAAAATAGTAGATGGTGCCCAGCGCCATCATACCCAGCAGCAGTGTGACCAGCGCAGTACGATTCAGCCACTCGTAGTGATCGATTAGCATTTGTAGCTCTTTGGCGTCGGGCCGGTCGCCCTGTTTGAGTTGATAGCGATACTGAATGGCCTTGCCAAGGCTTAGTAGTACGGCCACCGGAATGGTAAAAAACAGGGCGTAAAGCAGGTAGGTCAGCCACAACTCGCCCGTTTGAACCTTATGCATTGCTTGATCATGTGTGTACATTATCTGTTCCTCCAGAGTTTGCCAGAGAGAACGATTAAAACTCAGGATCGTCTCGCCGACTGTGACCGGAAAGCCCGGCCCATCCCTGTTATCACTATAGACCAAGAAAAACAGTCAGGTATTATTTCGTACTAATACCTGGCTTTGGTTGTGCAAATGGTCGGCAATATAAGTGCCCGGGCGCAGTGCAACGGCAGCGTAAATGCCAATCCAACCGCGCACTTAAGCGCTGGCGTTTACTGTGTGTATTTGTTTTTCAAGTCGATGTAGTGCTGGGCTGAGTACTCAAGGTAGGCCAGCTCCTTCTCGGTGAGTTCACGAATTTTCTTGGCCGGTGTGCCGAGCCAGAGGTAGCCCCCTTCAATCACCTTGCCAGGCGGTACAACACTGCCAGCGCCGACCAGGGCCCTGGCGCGGATGATGGCGCCGTCGAGGATGGTGGCGTTCATACCGATCAGGGCAAAGTCTTCAACGGTGCAGGCGTGCAGGATCGCCTTGTGGCCGATGGTAACGCCATCCCCCAGTGTCAGTGGGTAGCCGCCGGGGTTGAAATGGTTGTCGGTGGTGACATGCAGCACCGAGCCATCCTGAACATTGGTGCGCGCACCGATGGTGATCTTGTGCACGTCGCCACGGATGACCACAGTAGGCCAGATCGAGCTATCCGCACCGATGGTGACATCGCCGATGATCACACACGCTTCATCGATGTAGGCGCTGCTGGCGATGGTCGGGGTGATGCCCTGGAAGCTGCGTACGCTCATGGTGGTCTCCTTGGTGAATGGTCGGCTATTGTGATGGCGCAGCTGGTGCACTGCAACACTCTGTCGGCATAATGGCCAATAATAGAAGCAACTCAACATCCTGGCGTATCAGGTCGATACCTGAAATTAATAAATCGAGGCGACTCTTAATGGCAATTGGTACGTTTATCTTTTTGGGCGGTGTCGCCGTGGTCTTGGTCTACGGCGTGATGATCTACAACAACCTGGTGCGGTTAAAACATCACGTCTCACAGGCGTGGTCGAACATCGACATCCTGCTCAAGCAGCGCCACGACGAACTGCCCAAACTGGTCGAGACCTGCAAACAGTATATGAAGTTTGAGCAGGAGACCCTGGAACGGGTGATGCAGGCCCGCTCACAAGTGGCAACGGCACGCATGGCCGGCGATGTAGCCGCGCTGGGGCCGGCAGAGACACAGATGCGAATAGGGCTGGGCAACCTGTTTGCGGTGGCCGAGGCCTATCCCGATCTCAAGGCGAGCCAGACCTTTCAACATCTGCAAACGCGCATCACCGGGTTAGAAAACGCCATCGCCGATCGCCGTGAGTACTACAACGAAAGTGTTAATAACAACAACGTACGCATCGAACAGTTTCCCGATCTGGTCCTGGCGCGGCTCTTCAAATTCGGCCCACGTGAGCTGCTCGAGTTCAGCGAAGAAGAGAAACGTGACGTCGATGTAAAGGCGCTGTTTGGCTAGGTAAGACCAAGTGGAAAGCCTGCCGTTTGGCCTGGATACAAAAGAGTACTGGTTTGCGCTAACGGTCAGCTGCGTCGGCGCGCTGGTCGGTTTCTATTTTGCCTTTCACCACTGGCGCCGCCTGCGTCTGATCGAAGACACCGCCACCGCCAAGGTCCGTTCCGCCCATCAAGGTTATCTCGAACTGGAAGGCATGGGCCGCCTGATGGATGGAGAACCGATCATCGCACCGCTCAGCTTTGCCCACTGCCTGTGGTGGCGTTTCAAGGTTGAAGAAAAACAGACACACGGCGACAACGACAGCTGGCGAGTCATCCGGCAAGGCATCAGCGACAACCTCTTTTATCTGGAAGATGAGACCGGCCGCTGCGTGGTCGATCCCGAAGGGGCCGAAATCATCGGCGAAGATAAACGGGTCTGGTATGGCGAGGGTGGCGATTATCGCTACACCGAATCGTTAATCCTGCTGGGGCAACCGCTCTATCTGATTGGCGAGTTCCGCTCCATGAACCCCACCGAACAGTACAACGCCGCCGACATCACTCGTGATTTGATTCGCAGCTGGAAGCAGGATCAAGCCGCACTGCTAAAAAGGTTTGATGGCAACCGCGACGGCCAGATCGACGAAAAAGAGTGGCAGCTAGTACGCAAAGTGGCAGAGGTGCAGGCGCAAAAAGAGTTTCAGCAACGGGCGCAGCAGCCACAGATTCACCTGCTCGCCAAACCAACCGATGGAGAACGCCCCTTCATCCTCTCGGTTCATCCGCAGCATAAACTCACCCGCCGTTACCGGCTCTGGGCACTGGCTGCGTTGGCTGGTTTTTTTCTGTTTGGTAGTGCAGCGGTGTGGCTGGCGCAGTTTTGGTTTTAAAATATAAGTATTGGTGGAGAGTTTGAGTTCTGTTTGGTAGTGTGGCTGGTGTGGTTTAGATGTTTTTAATATAAAAAACAGTGACAAAGTTGAATTCTCAGGGTGGGCATAAAAGAGATTCCCGTCCTGTACAACTGACACAACCTAAGTAGGGATGAGATGCTGTGGGAAGAATGAAAATAAGTGATAAAGGTGTGGAGCACTTAATTAAGCTGGAGGGTGGCGCACAATTAAAAATGTACAATGACCTTGGAAAGAATAAGGGACATTGTACTGTTGGTGTTGGCCACTTAGTGCATAAAGGTGTCTGTAACGGAGTTATTCCGAGTGAAAGGCCATACCTTAAAGGAGTTTCACTTGCTAAAGCTAAAGAGCTTCTGAAAAGTGATTTAATTATTGTCGAGAGTGCTATTAATGGAAGTGTTACCGTCCCGTTGACACAAAATCAGTATGATGCGTTGGTTTCTTTTGCCTTCAACGTTGGAGTAACAGCATTTAGGTACTCAAAAATTTTGAAATATATAAATTCTAAGCAGTACAAAAATGCCTCTGATGAATTTCTGGCCTGGAATAAAATGACTGTCGCAGGTGTGAAGAGTGAAGTAAAAGGGTTAACAAACCGAAGGATCGCTGAAAAATATCTGTTTGATGATGGATCATTATGAAATATCTAATTTTTATTATGTCTTTTATCACCTTGAATGCGTGCGCTGCTGCTTCTGGTGGATGTAAAAACCTGCCCACCCAATTTGAAATGACAAGTTGTTCAGTTGAGAAGCTAGAGAAGCTGGAAAAGGTCATTGAAGAGAAAACAAAACATTTATCGGATGTTATTGCCGAAGATAAAGAGATTGGTTTAGTCAATAAAATATGGGTTAAATATCGTGACGCCCATTGTGCCAGCGTATCAAAAATTTACTTGGGAGGGAGTGTGTATAACTATGTGTTGACGGAGTGCAAAATCCATCAATCTCAAATTAGATTGAAAGCGTTAGAGGACGATTACAAAGATATTATTAATATAATTACTACTGGTGCACCGTAGGTTTGTTGTCCAATAATCATTTAAGCCAAGAGTGTTTTCTATGCGCCATCACTACGACCGATGATAATGCGTTTGATGTTTGATGCACAATCAACAAAGTTCGTTGACAAATTATCGGTGCTTAGTGGGAGATATAACAAATGGTGCATGGAATGCACCCTACTTGGCTTGGCTGTGATGCGTTTTTGGGTTTTTCTACAGCCTCAACGTTTGAATTAAGGTGCGCCGCTTTTAGGCGGCACCTTGAATGATTGGGTACGCCCAGCATGGGCATGAACTAATGAGGTGAAAGTCCTCTGTAGGAAGATCACCATCTCTAGCGACTATGTCGTTATTAGATGCCAACTACTAGCGAATGGCAATGGCCAATCCGTGAGGAAAGGTCAGAAGGAAGCCGGACGCAAAACTGCGAGCTGATGAACAAGAACATCATCTGAGGCGTAGGCTGAAGGCGAGTCAGCACAAGATGACGAAGCCACGTGATCTAACGGCCACCGTAAATGATGCAGCAGTGCAGTGACAGCTCATGCTCTTATCTGGGGAGATCTGCTTAACAAGCGATCGGCAGATAACCAGTGAGGCCACTGGTCGATCAAGCCTTGGCCCCTTTGAATCCATCGCCAAAGGGGAGCGAATAAGATGGAAACCGATAGCGCTGTGCTGGGCAACCAGCGGAGTGATTAAGCAGAAGTCAGCAGACGGCGTAGTAG
>CAMTXZ010000030.1:0-15647 GCA_947085765.1 uncultured Chromatiaceae bacterium
AAAGCCATGCACGGCGCCACATCAACTAACGTTCGCGAGTTGCAAATAGTTATCGAGATATTTTCCCAGACCGAGGGACCACCCCTCGACAACAACGCTTTTCGTGCCGTGCCAGCACCACTGGAGCGGATAACCAAACAGCTGCAGATAGCCAGCCAATACTCTGAAAAAAACATATCGTTCAGTGTGCCAGAGTATATGAATCAACAGGGAAGCGCCGAAGCCAGAAAATTATACGAACGCTACAGTGCATACAATTTATTGCTGGCTCAATAGAATTGCCAGCCATCCCAGAACGTATTTTATCCAGTATAAGCTGAAGACACTTCCCGTACCTGGCAATGGTTGTGCTGTCTTTAGGCTGCAGCGTATCTACACGTTTTCAACACACCCTGCTTAACGATTGCCAAAATTTTATCCACTACTGCCCTATCCGTTTCAACGCCCGCATGATTTTAAGGATCAGCGGCCTTCCCATTAGATTTTTCGATAGCTTGCATGATCACTAAGGCGGTTCCATTATTATCCGATAACACTCAAACTAGCATTGAACTTGTATTAACAAAAATACGTATTTGCACTGCCCCAGGAGTTTCTGTAATGCCCCACCGTGCCCACCTCTTTTCACTGCGTATTGGCAACGCCCTGCATGAGAGCTGCATTGCCGAGCGTTATAGCTGGCAACGTTTTTTGAAAGACCTGATGGCAGGGGTGTCGGTGGGCATTGTTGCCATTCCGCTGGCAATGGCGCTGGCGGTGGCCAGTGGCGTAGCGCCGCAGTATGGCCTTTACACCGCCATCATCGCCGGGTTTCTGATCCCGCTGACCGGTGGCGCCCGTTACAACGTCTCCGGCCCGACGGCGGCCTTTGTGGTGATCCTGTTTCCGGTAGCGCAGCAGTTTGGGCTGGCGGGGTTGTTGCTGGCCTCGGTACTGGCAGGTCTAATTTTGATTGCGATGGCGCTGCTGCGGTTGGGACGACTGATCGAATATATCCCGGAGGCGGTGACACTCGGTTTTACCGGCGGTATCGCCATTGTGATCGCCACCCTGTAACTGAAGGACTTTTTTGGTCTGACACTGGCACAGATCCCGGAGAGTTATATCGATAAAGTGGAGGCGCTGCTGCTGGCACTACCCTCTTTCTCGCTGGCCGAACTGACCATCGCCGCGGTGACCTTTATCACACTCGTGCTTTGGCCACTATTAAAGACATCCGTACCACCACACCTGCCTGCCATCATCATCGCCAGTCTGCTGGGGGTGATGTTGAATATTTTTGATGTCGAGGTGGCAACCATCGGTTCGCGCTTCAGCTACACCTTGGCCGATGGCACAGTGGGCCAGGGCATTCCACCGCTGCTGCCGGAGTTCCAGTGGCCGTGGCTGCAACCGGGACCAAACGGCCAGCCCTTTGAACTCAGTTTCAAAACCATTCAGATCCTGCTGCCCGCCGCCTTTGCCATCGCCATGATTGGCGCCATCGAATCGCTGCTCTGCGCCGTGGTGCTTGATGGCATGAGTGGTAAACGCCACAGCGCCAACAGCGAGCTGCTGGGCCAGGGCATTGGTAATATCGTCACGCCATTCTTTGGTGGCATCACGGCGACGGCGGCGATTGCACGCTCGGTGGTCAACTTCAAGGCTGGGGCAGAGTCGCCGGTGGCGGAGATGATTCATGCACTGGTGGTATTGCTGGCGTTGGTGGTATTGGCACAGGCGCTTGCCTATGTGCCGATGGCGGGGCTGGCAGCGCTGCTGGTAATGGTGGCGTGGAAGATGAGCGAGGCGCCCAAGTCGTTGCACTTTGTCAAAACTGCACCACGCGACGATGTGGTGGTCTTTGTCACTTGCCTGACACTGACAGTGCTATTTGACATGGTCATCGCCATCACTGTTGGCGTGATGCTGGCGGCGCTACTTTTCATGAAGGAGATCGCTGGCATGACCAAGATCAGCGAGATCACCCATCAGCCACGGCAGGTGCCAAATAAACTGCCGCCGGGCTGGCGGGTCTACTCGATCAGCGGTCCGCTCTTTTTTGCTGCGGCTGACCGGGTATTTGGCGAACTCACCCTGTTGAGCGATCAAACCAAGGGGGTAGTTGTATCGCTGGAGGGGGTGGGTGTGCTTGATGCGGGTGGCATGGCGGCGCTGCAGAAGTTTCTCAACCGCTGCCGCAAGCGCCAGACCCAGGTGATCATCAGCGACATCCAGCTGCTACCGCTCAAGACCTTGCAACACGGCGACATGACGTCACAGCCGGGTCACGTCACTTTTACCGCAACACTGGATGAGGCGCTGGCACTGGTTCCACAACCCGAAGCAGAGGTGTGATTACTGTTGGATGCTTAGACGAAACAGCCCATTGGCATCGCTATCACTAGTGAAGTAGAGCGCGCCATCCGGGCCGATGGCTACACCCACCGGGCGCGCCCAACGTTCGCCGTTGGCCAGCTGAAAGCCGTCAATCAGATCATCAACACGCTGCGCCTCGCCTTCCTTAAAACGCACCACTACAACCTTGGGTGGCCGCCGCGATGCTTTAGCGCCAAAAAACGAGCCACTGGGATTGGTACCCCAGGAGCCACGCAGCGCCACAATCGCATCCCCTTCTAACCGTCGATCCATCGCCCCTGGGACCACAAAGGCCACCCCCATCGGTGCATTACGCGCCGGAAAGGTGGCCACGGGTATCTGCACATCAGACTGAGGGCGTGGTGGTGTGGAGTCGATGCACTCATCACGCTGCACTGCGTGGCCATCGTATTGAAACCAGGGCATGCCGTGAAAAGAGCCTGGAGTCACGCGGCTGAAATATTCTGCTGGCTCTTCAAAGCCCCAATGATCAGGACCGTTGTTGCTGGCATAAAGCGTTTTTGTCAGCGGCTGCCAGTCAAAACCGACCGGGTTACGCAGCCCTGCGGCATAACTTTGCCAGCTGACTTTGCCGTTCTGTTCCTCCAATACCAGCACGCCACCACGTTGGGCATCAAAGGCATAACCCGTCCCCAGGTATTGATCACTGCAATTGCCACTGATGCCGAGGCTAAGATAGATCCGGCCATCCGGCCCGACAGCCACGGTGCGGCTGTTATGGCCGGAACCACCAGGCAACGGCGCCAGCAATCTGACCGACTCTGGCGGGATCTTTTTCTGGCCCGGCTGATAAGGTGCGCGGTAGAGACCATCGGTCTGGGCGATCAATATCTCGCCCGCACGAAACGCCACGCTGTGTGGATAGTCTGCAAGTTTCACCATCACCTCTGCCTCTGTATAAGGTGACAGCAGACGATAGACATTGCCGGACTTCGAGCCGATAAACAGCTCACCCTTATTGTTAAAGGTCAGCATACGGGGGGCATCAAGGCGTTCTGTCAGGCGTTCAATTTTGTAGCCGGTGGGGATTTTGACCTGTTGCGATTTGCCGCCCACCAGCAGTGTTTGTACTTGGTAATCGAGCGAGTCGGTTGCTGCTGTCACCGGCCCGGCCAGCAGACAACAGGAAGCGATGAAAACTATCGTTGGCAGTCGTTTTACCGATCTCATAAAGCTGGCTCCATTGCTCGTAGGCAGAGATGAGTATGGTAGCAACTTAGCGACTCGGCAATCTCACCTGCACCATAAAACCGCCCAAGCGGGGTGACTGGTCGAAGTGAATAGTGCCGTCATATTGATCGACAATCTCCTTGACGATGGCCAGACCTAAACCGTGCCCCAGGGTTGATTCATCAAAACGCAGCCCCCGTTGAGTGAGCTGGTCACGCAGCTCGGCCGGGGCGCCGGGGCCATCGTCCTCAATGGTAAACACCAGCCCCGCTGCCTCGTTCACTGTCAGCAATACCAGACTGCTGGCCCACTTGCAGGCGTTGTCGAGCAGGTTACCAAACAGCTCCAGCATATCTTCGCGATCGGCCGCGAAGGGCTGCTCTTGCGGCAGATTCATTTCGATGGTGATCTGTTTGTCGGCATAGATACGTTCCAGCGTATCCGCCAGTGGCGCAAGCTCCTCACTCAAACGGAACTGCCAGCCGGGCGCCGACGCCCCTGCCAGGCGCGCCCGCTTGAGTTGATAGTCGAGCAGCTGGCGGATCTTGTCACTCTGCTGGCGCAACTGTGCCTGTGCCTCGGGTTGTGACTGAAGCGCTTCGTTATCGGCCAGACGTGAGAGCACCGTCAGCGGCGTCTTCAAGGTATGAGCGAGATTGCCCAGCGCGGTGCGCGAGCGACTCAGGCGCTGCTGCATCAGCCCCAGCAGGCGGTTGAACTCCACCACCAGCGGCTGCACCTCAGTAGGCACGTTTTCACTCAGCCGCAACACTTCACCCTGCTCCAGCCGTGCCACATCGTCACGCACCTGTCGCAGCGGTCGCAAACTATGTTTGAGCAGCCACGCCTGCAGGATAACCACCACTACCAGCACCAGCACCAGCAGGGTGATGATGGTGTAGCGGAGCTGGAACTCGTGCAGCTCATGCGTCATTGGCGACATATCCTCCGCCACGGTGATGACGATGTCGTGCCCCTGTTTATGAAAGCGCTGCGATAGCATCAGAAGATGCTGCCCCTGCGGACCCGGACCGTAGACCGGCACATCAAAACGGTCAGGGAGACGCAGCTCATCGTCCCAAAGCGAGCGCGAGCTGAATGTCAGGCCATCGACTTTGACCAAATAGTAGTGGCCGGAAAAAGGCATCTGAAAGACACCGTTGATACGCTCTGGATTGAGCTCCTGCTCACCGCTAGTTTCATTCGGGC
Organism: uncultured Chromatiaceae bacterium; assembly: GCA_947085765.1. GTDB lineage: Bacteria > Pseudomonadota > Gammaproteobacteria > Tenderiales > Tenderiaceae > JAKFXL01. Next base: position 4,759 of record CAMTXZ010000030.1, read on the forward strand.
GTAACGCCCCGAGCAGATTGTCGCCCTCATGTTGCAGATTAGAGAGCACGTACTCTTCGGTCATGTGATGCATGGCGTCGTTCACCACCCACCACTGAAACAGAAACAGCAGCAGTAGTCCCAATGTAATGCCAAGACCAAGCCGCCCCAGCAGTGATTTCATTAAGCAGTGGGGCCAAAGATGTAGCCCTGGCCGCGACGTGTCTCGATCAACGCCTTGCCGAGCTTCTGGCGCAGGCGATTGACGTAGACCTCAATCACATTGCTGTCCTTATCAGCGTCATATTCGTAGACATGCTCGGTAAGCACGGCCTTGGAGAGCAGCTTGCCGGGGTGGAGCATAAAATAGCGCAGCAGCCGAAACTCGGTACCAGTCAGTTCAAAGGTTTCACCGGTAGCACTGGTAATCGTCTGACGCTCCTCATCCAAGACCAACCCGGCCACCAGCAACGCACCGCCAACCTGATCGTTGTGACGGCGGATCACCGCCTGGATGCGCGCCATCAACTCTTCGATATGAAACGGCTTGGCGATGTAATCATCAGCACCCACCTTAAAACCTTCCACCTTCTCATGCCAGGCGTCGCGGGCCGTGAGGATAATCACCGGTACTTTGTTGCCGCTCTTGCGCCAGTTATGCAGTACCTCCAACCCTGAGCGTTGCGGCAATCCCAGGTCCAGCACAATCAGATCATAAGGTTCTTCGCGCCCCATAAATTCAGCATCCACACCATTGTCCGCCGTACCCACGGCATAACCGGCCCGGGTCAGGTCATGGGCCAGCTGGCGACTCAGGTCACTGTCGTCCTCTACAACCAGTACACGCACAAGTTTGTCCTCCGCTAATCCTTTGTCTCACTCTTGACCGGCTTGCCGCTCTTGGCGTCGAAGTAGTGCTCCTTGACCTCACCCGTACTATCGACCACCTCAATCTCATAGAGGTAACGACCACCCTTCTCTTCCAGATCAACCTCAATCACCCGGCCAGGATGGTGCTGCCGCACATAGCTGAGGATCTGCTCAACGGCCACAATATCACCGGCCTGATGCAGACGTTTGGCTTTGTTGCGATGGTCGCCATCGGCCAGTGCAACGCCACATACCAGCAGCGAGGCCAATACAATTATCCAGTTCCGATCTCTCTTCATGCCTCACCCCATCTATCCAGATACCACTCTGTTCAACATAGATGAATTATCTTAATTCAGGCTGAAAACAGAAAGGCCGCCTTACCAATAGTTGGCAAGACGGCCTTCTGTTACTACCTGGTAACTACATGGATCAGGCCGATGCAGCCTTCACCATTTTATCCAGCTCACCCTGCTGCAACAGCTCCAGGGTGATATCACAACCACCGATCAGCTCGCCCTTGATGTAGAGCTGTGGAAAGGTAGGCCAGTTGGCGTAGCGTGGCAGATTCTGAAACACCTCAGGATCTTCCAGCACATTGTATGCGTCATATTTAGCGTCCACCGAGTTCAGTGCCTGAACCACCCGTGCGGAGAAACCACACATCGGAAACTGCGCAGTACCTTTGATGTACACAACGATAGGTGCGCCCTCTACCTGCTGTTTGATCTTTTCCAGAATGTCCATAACCTGCTCCTCTAGCTAAAATTTTACTACGGCAATAAAGTTGACCATTGTACTCGGAAATTACGCTTAATTAAATGATAGTGGGGCAAACCCTGGCTACACCAGCCTATTTTAAACCGCCCCAACCACCGCCACCCGGGGTTGCCAGCGTCAGCCGCTCACCGGGCTGAGCCTCAAAACAGACCTTGGCGGGCAGTACCTCACCATCACGACGATTAATACCGACCTGACCCGGTCCACCGCCCGCCAGCCCCCAAGGGCAATAACTGCGGCGTTCAGTGAGCAGTGTGACCGTGGTTGGCGCCAAAAATTCAAACTCACGCACCAGACCATCACCGCCAGGGTGTAGTCCCACCCCACCGGAGCCACGTCGTACCTGGTAACGGCGAATCCGCAACGGATAGTGCATCTCCAGGCTTTCGATGGGGGTGTTGAGGGTGTTTGTCATATGTGTCTGCACTGCACTTAGACCGCCACCATGCTGGCCCGCGCCCATACCGCCGCCCAGCGTCTCGTAATAGTCCCAGGAGTAGCTGCCGGCCCGGCTGCCCATCGCCACATTGTTCATACTGCCGTGGCTGGCGGCGGGAATCTGTGCCGGGATCGCCTGCGCCAAGGCCCCCATGATGACATCGACAATCCGGCTGCTGGTCTCCACATTGCCCGCCGCCACTGCTGCGGGGCGACAGGCGTTGACCAGCGTGCCCTCCGGCGCAGCCAGGGTGATGCGGCGGAAGCTGCCGGCGCAGGCGGGGGTCTGAGGTGGCATCAAGCAACGAAAAACGTAATAGACCGCCGCGGCCGCCACCGACAACGGGCAGTTGATATTGCCCTGTACCTGCGGCGCGGTACCGCTGAAATCGACATGCACCCGCCCATGCCGCACCGTCAACAGCGCCTGAATCGGAATATCACGACCACCAACACCATCGTCATCCATCAGGTCAACAAACTGATATTCGCCTTCCGGGATCTGGCTTAGTGCACTGACCGCCAGCCGCTCACCATAATCGTTGAGTTGCTCCAGAGCCGTATAAAAACTACCCACCCCCAAGCTATCAATCAACGTGGCCAAACGCTGCACACCCACATGGTTGGCACTGATCTGGGCCGAAAAATCACCCCGACTCTGCTGCGCATCACCCGTGGCGGCGACAATCGAATTAAAAAACAGCTCATCCAAAACGCCCCCCTGCAACAGATGCGTCGGCGGGATGATAACCCCCTCCTCGTCCAGACTCCGGGAGATCGGCATGGAACCCGGCGCAGTGGCGCCGATATCCGCATGGTGGGCACGATTGACAACAAAGGCAGCCAACTCATCTGCCACAAAGACCGGTGCAATCAGGGTGACATCGGGCAGATGGGTACCACCAAGAAACGGATCATTCACAATCACCATATCGCCAGCGTGCCACACCAGCTGCCCGACAATGCCCGCCATCGCATAGGCCATGCTGCCGAGATGGACCGGGATATGCGCCGCCTGGGCGCAGAGCTGCCCCTGCGCATCAAACACCGCACAGGAGAAGTCGAGCCGGTCCTTGATGTTGGGCGACAGCGCGGCACAACGCAGCATTGTCCCCATCTCGTCACAGACGGCGGCAATACGGTTGGCAAAAAGAGAGAGTTGAATTGCATCCATGATCGCCCATACTACCAAAGCTGTTGAAATAGACTACAGTTCCAGCACAATGCTAGCTGGGGTTACCTTGCATTAGCCCGGGTGCTCGTTTAGACTAAATCCAGCTATTTTTACCAATTATTCAACCTGCTAGGAGCACAAACACCATGGCACATGAACTGCCCGCACTACCTTTTGCCAAAGACGCACTGGTCCCACACATGTCTGCTGAGACTTTTGATTACCACTACAGCAAGCATCATCAGGCCTACGTCACTAACCTTAACAACCTGATCCCAGGCACCGAGTTTGAAAAGCTCTCTCTCGAAGAGATCATCAAAAAGGCCTCCGGCGGCATCTATAACAACGCTGCCCAAGTCTGGAACCACACCTTCTTCTGGAACTGCCTGAAGCCCAACGGTGGCGGCACACCTACTGGTACCCTGGCAGATGCGATCGACAAGAAGTGGGGCAGCCATGACGAATTTAAAAAGGCCTTCCAGACTTCCGCTGTTGGCAACTTCGGCTCCGGCTGGACCTGGCTGGTGAAAAAGGCTGACGGCTCTCTGGATATCGTCAACATGGGCGCCGCTGGTACCCCGCTGACCACCGGTGACAAGGCGTTGCTGTGTGTTGACGTCTGGGAACACGCCTATTACATTGACTACCGCAACATGCGGCCAAAGTTTGTTGAAACGTTCCTCGGCAACCTGGTCAACTGGGAGTTTGTGGCGAAAAATTTCGCCGCATAACGACCTGGGAGGCGCCGATCATGGCGCCTCCGGATTTGGCTGTTATTTGCTTGGCAGCATAAATCACAGTAACATCAGCTTTTTGCTGTAAGCAGCCCGTCACTGGGCTGCTTTTGTTTTTGGGGATCAAAAGATGACCGATGTATTGATGTCTACCTACAAACGCCTGCCAGTGACCTTTGAACATGGCGAAGGCGTCTGGCTGTGGGATACACAAGGCAAACAGTATCTGGATGCGCTCAGCGGCGTTGCGGTCTGTAGCCTGGGGCACGCCAATGCCAAGGTGGCGGACGCCATCTGCGCCCAGGCACGCACCCTGATCCATACCTCCAATATCTACGGCATCGGCAATCAAGCCAAACTGGCCGAAGTGCTGACCACCATTTCCGGCATGGAGAATGTCTTTTTCAGCAACTCCGGTGCAGAAGCCAACGAGGCCGCCATCAAGCTGGCACGGCTCTACGGCAATAACAAAGGTATTACAAACCCCACCATCATCGTGATGGAAAACAGCTTTCATGGCCGTACCCTGGCCACCCTCACCGCCACCGGCAACCGCAAGGTACAGGCTGGTTTTGAGCCATTGGTGCAAGGTTTTGTGCGCGCCCCATTTAACGACATTGAGGCGCTCGAAAAGATCGCCGCTCACAACAAGGAGATCGTCGCTGTGCTGGTGGAACCAGTTCAGGGCGAAGGCGGTGTTTACATTCCCGCCAGCGACTACCTCGACAAGATTCGCGCCCTCTGCGACAAACATGACTGGCTGATGATGGTCGATGAGATCCAGACCGGCATGTGCCGTACCGGCAAATGGTTTGCCCATCAACATGGCCACAGCGTGCCTGATGTAATGACCCTGGCCAAAGCGCTCGGCAACGGCATGCCCATTGGTGCCTGTCTGGCACGCGGCAAAGCCGCCACACTATTTCAGCCCGGCAACCACGGCTCCACCTTTGGTGGCAATCCGCTCGCCTGCGCCGCTGCTTTGGCAGTGGTTGGCGAGATGGAGAGTCGCCACTTGGCCGCCAACGCCATCGCCATGGGAGAGCGTCTGGTTAACGGCCTGAAGAGCGCCTTAACCGACTGCGCCCAGGTTAAAACCGTGCGTGGTCTGGGACTGATGGTCGGCATCGAGCTGCTCGAACCCTGCACCGAACTAGTACCACAGGCCCTGGAAAAAGGGCTACTGATCAATGTCACCGCCGAGCGGGTCATCCGCCTGCTGCCACCCCTGGTGATTGAAGCCACCGAAATCGACCGTATCGTCGATACCCTTGCCGCACTCATTAAGCAAAGGGCTTAACATTTTTTAAGGTTTGTTCATGACTACCCGTCACTTCCTAACCCTAATGGATTTCAGCCCCGCCGAATTGCGGCGGCTGATCGAACGCGCGATCGAAATGAAAGCAATCCAGCGCTCTGGCCAACTCTTCGAACCACTCAAAAATAGAGTGCTGGGCATGATCTTCGAAAAATCCTCCACCCGCACCCGGGTCGCCTTTGAAACGGCCATGGCCCAGAGTGGCGGCCATGCCATCTTCCTCTCACCCCGCGATACCCAGCTGGGGCGCGGCGAACCTATAGAAGATACGGCGCGGGTACTCTCTCGTATGGTGGATGTCATCATGATTCGCACCTTCGAACACGAAAAAATCGAACACTTTGCCGCCCACTCCCGGGTCCCGGTCATTAATGCCCTCACCGACTCTCATCACCCCTGCCAGTTACTGGCCGACATGCAGACCTTCTTCGAACTACGCGGCGATATCCAGGGCAAAACCGTGGCCTGGATCGGTGATGGCCACAACATGTGCCACTCTTATATAAACGCCGCCCGCCAGTTTGATTTCCATTTAAGGATAGCAACCCCCAAAGGTTATGAACCCGACGCGGCCTTGATCCAGGCAGCCGCAGGTGCGGCAACCCTGACAGAAACCCCGGAAGAGGCCGCAAACGGCGCCGACCTGATTGTCACCGACGTCTGGAGCAGTATGGGGCAGGAGGAGGAGATGGCGCTGCGCCGCCGTCTCTTTGCCGATTATCAGGTCACCAGCAGGTTGATGAAGCTGGCCAAACCTGACTGCCTCTTCATGCACTGCCTGCCTGCCCACCGTGGCGAAGAGGTGAGTGACGAAGTGCTGGAGGGGTCGCAGAGCGTGGTTTGGGATGAAGCAGGAAACCGGCTCCATTCACAAAAGGCACTGTTAGAGTTCCTGCTAACCGGGCGATCCGGCGGATAAACAGACACAGTTCAGCGAAACATCTCAATAAAAAAAGGCGGACCAATCGGTCCGCCTTTTTTAATACACCACTGAACGGGCTTAAAGCTGCCCAGAAAGGTAATCAGCTACAGACTGAATCTCTTTATCTGAAAGGTTCTTGGCAATACCCGCCATCATGCCGGCAGGATCATTGGTGCGTGCACCATCACGAAACTCCGTGAGCTGCTTGATCAGGTAATCACGATGCTGACCACCAATCACTGGAAAGGCTGACACAGTAGCAGACTTGCCCTTACCAGATTCACCATGGCAATTTATGCAACCGTAAATTCCAGTTTTAGGATTGCCTTCACGGAACAGCTTCTCTCCAGCAGCCAGAGTCTCCTTGGTGGGCTTGGTCAAAACACCCTTCATCTTTTGCTGGGCAAAATAGGAACCAATATCCTTGGCATCTTCATCCGATGCAACCATGGCCGCCATGCCCGCCATTGTTTCGTTATTGGCACGATGCCCAGTCTGGAAATCTTTAATCTGTTTAACGATATAGCCGGCATACTGCCCAGCCAATCGTGGGTAGGTGGCGTCTTCACTATTGCCATCAGCACCGTGACAACCACCACACAAACCCGCTTTCTCCTGACCGGCAACAGCGTCACCGATCGGCTCTGCCTGCAGAGCCGCTGTATAGCCTCCCATGACCATAGCTACCGCCACCGCGGCAAAACGCACTTTTGCTGTCACAAACTTCATTTTTTCTCCCCTTGACGCCATCCTGAAACACTTCAACAACCTATTGAAAGCGCGGACTTTGTCCAATTGATAAATTCGTGCATCAACCCCTCCCCAGGGGCCAATTACAAAGTTGATGATATCACTATGACTCACTTTTGCCATCCTGCCGGGACAATAAACGGTGAAAACCCGGCATCACTCGACCAAGCTAGCCAATTTATTCATTACGGGTGCCTGTAACCAAAACAGAAAAATAACTCTTTAATTCAGATTTTTATCATGTCGACAAACACAATATTCCTAATTGGGGGCGATTGATCTGCGTTTATGTTTACTAATAGTAATCAACGCTGCTCCGCAATCAATCCAGCTGCAACCATCAACTCCCGCACATACTGCACCGGGATTGCGTATGAGATGCCACTGGGCTTTTCAATCACACTCTCTTTAGTATCTTTAACAAAGACACTATTGAGCACCCCTATCACCTCTCCCGTTTCAGTATCGTAAACTGGACTGCCACTATTGCCAGGGTAGGCGATCGCATCCAGCTGAAATACCTTAAATTCAGTCAGCATGCGTTTAATCATTCTGGGATTAAGTTGACTTGCGTTATCCACCGGCTGCACCACGGGGGTAATGGCGGAAATCATCGCTCTGTGGGTTACCGCGTGATATCCCAAAACGCTGCCGATGGGAAATCCTGTCATCAAGAGCTCCTGGCCCTCTTTAGCCTTTAGGGAATCACCCAGCTGCAGTGCTGGCAAAGGCGCATCTGTAAACTTCAAAAGGGCAACGTCATGGCTCTTTTCCCGGCTCACAACGGTCGCCAAACGCACGCTTCTCTCACCATCCTCAACGCCAGGGATAACAATCACCAGCGTCTCTTTTTTATCCGGATCGAGGAAAGCAGGGATGTTATGGGCATTGGTCACAACATGACGGCCATCCGCCACCACAAAGCCGGTGCCAATAAAGGTCAACGCCGGTTGCCGCAGTGGTTGATGGCTGGCTATGGCCACAACACTGGGTTTTACCGCTGCAATGACGCGTGAATAGTCTGCCGCCCAACCCTGCGGAGCCGCTATACAAACAAACAAAAAGAGCAGCGCACTGCACAGACGCCTGCAGCAGAAATAATTACCGTAGCTACTTTTCAAGAACCCCTCCGTTGAGCATGACGCTCAAGTACCTATAATTTGAACCGACAAACCCCTCTTAGGGGATATAATAATTTTCGTCCGACAGCATAGCCTACAATATCCGCCATGCCTGAAATCACTCTAACAACTAAACCAGGATGCAGTGCGCAGACTCCATGACAGACCTACTCTTCAACCTGATCAGACACTCCGCAGAACAGCGCCCCCAGCAGGTCGCGCTACAACATAAAAACAGTAGCTATAGCTATGAAACCTTGGCGATTGAGGTCGAAGGCGTCGCCCAGGCCCTGCTCGACATCGGCCTGGGACGCGACGAGCGTATTGCCATCTACCTACCCAAGCTGCCTGAGACTGTAGTCTCATTTTTCGCCGTCAGCCACGCCGGCGGCGTGTTTGTCCCGATCAACCCACTGCTCAAAGCGCCGCAGGTTAGCTACATTCTCAACGATTGCAACGTGCGGATGTTGGTCACCTCCAAAGAACGTTACGAACAGCTCAAAGAGACTCTGCCGCAGTGCCACGACCTGCATACCATCATACTCGTCAACTGCGCAGCGGCTGATCTGCCTAATGATCCCGGCTTCAACTATCTTGCCTGGGGCGAGCTGCACAGACTCAGTACTGGCAAACAGCCACATCGCCGTATCGATGCCGACATGGCCGCCATCCTCTACACCTCTGGCAGCACCGGCAAACCCAAAGGGGTTGTGCTCTCCCACAAAAACATGGTGGCCGGGGCCAAGAGTGTGGCCGAGTATCTGCAAAACAGCCACACAGATCGTCTGCTCGCCGTGCTGCCCTTCAGTTTTGATTATGGTTTCAGTCAACTCAGCACCGCCTTTCATGCCGGTGCCACAACCGTTTTGATGGATTACTTGCTGCCTCGCGATGTAGTGAAGATGGTCGCCAAAGGGCAGATCACTGGTCTGGCAGGGGTGCCGCCCCTGTGGAATCAACTGGCTGAACTTGAGTGGCCAGTGGAGGCGATCGATTCGTTGCGTTACATGACCAATTCCGGTGGCGCCATGCCCAAAACCACCCTGGCCAAACTGCGCTCTGCCCTGCCCAAGAGCAAATTTTTCCTCATGTATGGCCTTACCGAGGCGTTCCGCTCCACCTATCTGCCACCAGAAGAGATCGACCGCCGCCCCGACTCCATGGGCAAGGCGATCCCCAATGCCGAGATCATGGTGGTGCGTGAAGATGGCAGCCCCTGCGCGCCCGGCGAACCGGGTGAACTGGTGCACCGCGGCGCACTGGTCGCCATGGGCTACTGGAATGATCCCGACAAAACCGCCGAGCGTTTCAAACCGCTACCGGGACAGAACCCGGCGCTCACGCTCACCGAGATTGCCGTCTGGTCCGGCGACACGGTCAAAATGGACGATGAGGGCTACCTCTACTTTGTCGCACGACGCGACGACATGATCAAAACCTCCGGCTATCGTGTCAGCCCCACAGAGGTGGAAGAGGTCGTCTACGCCAGCCAACTGGTCGGCGAAGTGGTGGCCTTGGGCATCCCCCACCCCACCCTTGGCCAAGCCATTGTCCTAGTCGCCACACCCAATAAAGAGGGTGAACTGAGTGCGGAACAGATCCTCAGCCACTGCAAGCAGCAGCTGCCCAACTTCATGGCGCCGCAGGCCATTGAAAGACGCGACAGCCTGCCACGCAACCCCAACGGCAAGATAGACCGCAAGCTGCTCAGCAGTGACTATCAGAACCTGTTTAGCTGATTTAAAGATGGAGTTACCCGTGAAAGACAAACCCGTACACGCCCCCATGGAACAGTTCCCGGTCATCAACAGCGAACTGCACATCGGCGGCATACCGATCACGCAACTGGCGGAGCGTGTCGGCCAGACCCCGTTTTACGCCTATGATCGTCGGCTAATCACTGACCGTATCGACTATCTGCGTGAATGCCTGCCGCCCGAGCTGCACCTCCACTACGCCATCAAGGCCAATCCGATGCCTGCTGTGGTGCAACACCTGGCAGGGTTGGTAGACGGTTTTGATCTCGCCTCCGCCGGCGAAATGAAGACCGCACTCGATACCACCATGCCAGCGGCAAAGATCAGTATTGCTGGCCCGGGCAAAACCGACAAAGAGCTGCGCCAGGCCATCGCCGCCACCATCACCATTAATCTGGAGTCCGAAGGCGAGATGCGCCGCACCGCGCTGACAGGTGCACAATTAGGCATCACGCCACGTGTCGCGGTACGGGTAAACCCAGACTACGATCTCAAATCCTCCGGCATGAAGATGGGCGGTGGCCCGAAACCGTTTGGCGTCGATGCCGAACGGGTGCCCGCCATGCTCAAGGAGATGGCGGCCATGAATCTGGAGTTTGTCGGCTTTCACATCTTCTGGGGTTCACAAAACCTCAATCCCGAGGCGATCATGGAGGCCCACGAAAAGACCCTCGAGCTGGCGATCCGGCTCAGCGATGCCACCGACCGCCAGCCCCACCACCTGAACATTGGCGGTGGTCTGGGCATCCCCTACTTCCCCGGCGAGGCACGGCTCGATCTACGCCCCATTGGTGACAATCTAAACAGGCTGATTACCGCGTTCAAACAGAAGCTGCCCGCCACCACGCTCATTACCGAGCTGGGGCGTTTTATCGTCGGCGAGGCGGGGCTTTATGTCTGTCGGGTCATTGATATCAAGGAGTCGCGTGGCGAGAAGTTTCTGGTAACCGATGGCGGCCTGCACCACCACCTCGCCGCCTCGGGCAACTTTGGCCAGGTGATCCGCAAGAACTATCCGGTCGCTATCGCCAACCGCATGGGCGCCA